>JBCNPG010000148.1:0-6757 GCA_039593445.1 Pedobacter sp. | reverse complement strand
CAATAAAAATTGGCTACCCTTGCTCAAACAGTTCGTAGAACAGCCCCAAGAACATCGCTTTAACTTTCCAGACGAAACGGCTGCCATTGTTGGCCAAGTGGTGAAACAATATGCTAAGGGGTAGTTAGCAGCAAATGGCGTATGGTCTTTTGCCACAAGAAGATTTCATGAAATTTTCTTTACTTTGTCCTTATTAACAGGCATGATCAATCAGTTTCGGAGCTTAAGTCCATTTAACCTTTTATTACTGGCCGCATATACCATTTTTATGCGCTTGGCTATTTTCATTCATTTGCCAGATCCGCTGAGTTTCGAATTTTTGGAGCCCTATGCCAAGTTGCTGATCCAGATTCCGATAGCCGATTCGTTTTCGCCTGCCGTTAATATCGTTTTGGCTATGGCCATTACTTTCGTCCAAGCCCTGCTTTTTAACCGGATCATCAACAACCATGGATTGCTGGCCAAGCCCAGCTACCTGCCAGCTTTGTTGTATGTAACGGGCTCTAGTTTGTTTTTGCAGTTTTTGATTTTAAGCCCGCCGCTCATTTGCAACTTCCTGCTCATTTGGATCATGGACAAGTTTTTGAAGATCGGCAAAACTGCAAACGCCATGATGACCATGTTCGATATCGGCATGATCATCGCCTTGGGTACGCTGATCTATTTTCCTTTTATCGTACTCCTGCTCATGTTGTGGCTCAGCCTGCTGCTGTACCGTTCGTTCAACTGGCGCGAATGGATTGCAGGCATTATCGGCTTTCTCACCATTTTTTTCTTTATTGCCGTTTTCTATTACTGGAATGATAAAATCAGCCAGTTTTATCAGATTTGGAAGCCTTTGATCAATAAGTTCCCTTCGGCGCTGCAGATCAACTATAACGATTATTTGGTGCTGATCCCTATCGGTATCATCATGGTGTTGGCTACCCTGCAGCTGCGCGAAAATTTTTTCAGGAGTTTTATCAGCACCCGCAAGGCCTTTCAGATGTTGTTCTTCATGTTTGTAATAACCATCATCAGCTTTTATACCAAGCCCGATTTCAGGGTTTACCATTTTTTGCTGTGCGTGCCTCCCGGTGCGGTATTGCTGGCCTATTATTTTTCGAATGCCAAAAAACGCTGGTTCTACGAAAGCCTATTCGCTGTTTTGGTGTGCAGCATCCAGTATTTTTTGTTTGTTTAACCTTTTTTAACAATTTGAGACCTTGAAACTTGCCAAAGATTGATAGCTTTGTGCCATGAAATTTGGAGTAGTTGTTTTTCTGGTTCAAATTGCGGACAAATCTCTCCAAGATTGAGCTTATGCATAATCTGGTTATAGATATTGGAAATACAAACAGTAAGCTCGCGGTTTTCGACCATCAGAACATGGTTCATTACCAAAGGCTAAAAGAGCTGGACGAAATTAGCCTCAAAGGCCTAATGGAAACCTACCAGGTAGAAAATGCCACTGTTTCTAGCGTAAGCAAAGATATAGCAACGTTAGGCAGCTTTTTGAGCCGGTCTGTTCACTATATCCCATTTACCACCGCAATCAATACCGGCATTAAAAACTACTACAAAACGCAGTCCACGCTAGGATTAGACAGGTGGGCGAAGGTGATTGCTGCCCATGGCCTGTACGCGGGAACGAATTGTTTGATGATCGACATGGGGACTTGTATTACCTACGATGTGCTGACCGCCAACAGCGAATACTTTGGAGGAAGCATTAGCTTGGGCATCAACATGCGGTTTAAGGCACTTAACCATTATACCGGTAGGTTGCCACTGATCGGCTGGGATAAGGAAGAATCCATTCCGGAAGGTACAGATACCGCCAACGCCATCAAAAGTGGGGTTTTGCTGGGTGTAGTGAACGAAATAGAAGGATTTATAGCTTCGGCTAATAATAAATATAGAGACCTGAAGGTCATAATAACGGGTGGTGATGCCGATTTTTTGAGTAAACAATTAAAAAATAGCATCTTTGCACCCCAACTCATAAACGAACCCTATTTGGTTCTCAAAGGATTGAATGAAGTTTTTATACGCTAATATGTACCAAAAATTAAGATATACATTTGTAGTTTGCCTTTTGCTTACAGGTGCAGTTGCAAATGCACAGATTACCCTCCAATCTCCCTATTCTAAATTCGGAGTAGGTAACATCAAGGGCTCGTTATTGCCACAGCTGAGAGCTATGGGCGGGGTTTCTACCGCGGTTAACAAGGTTAATTTTTTCAATAACATTAACATGCAGAACCCGGCTTCCTATGCCTCGATCAACCTCACCACCCTGGATATCGGAATGGGTGCGGGCTTCACGGAGTTGAGGAATAGCACGCAAAAAGAGAGCAGTTTCAACGCTACCTTGAGCCATGTAGCGCTTGCCTTTCCGGTAACAACAAAATCGGCCTTGAGCTTTGGCATTTTGCCTTACTCGGAGCTGGGCTATAACTTTATCAATTCTACAAAAGTGGGTACCACTACAGATAATACCAAAACAGTTAATTATAGGTATACTGGCGAAGGTGGCCTAACCAAGGCCTATTTCGGCTATGGCATACAGTTTGGCGACCATTTTAGGGTGGGTGCCAATGCCGAGTATCTTTTCGGCAACTTGATGGAAAACCGCTCTACCGAATATGTGAATGAGCCCGGGGCCATTAATTCGCGTCTGCAAGCCAAAAATAGCGTAGGTGGTGTAGGTTTTTCTTATGGTGCGCAGTACGACATTAGCCTAGATAGCAAAACCTCGATCATGTTGGGCTATTCAGGATCCTCTTCTTCGAAGATTAATTCTAAAAAGAGCCAGGTAGTTACGCAGTATTATAACGACTCGCAGGGCAATGAGGAAACGGCTATCGATACCCTGGTGTTCGTAGAAAATGCACCGACCAATCTTAAAATGCCTTTGGTGCACAACTTTGGTATCAGCATCCAAAAGAACAACAAATGGCTTTTCGGTGCCGACTATCGCATAGGCAAATGGTCAAATCTAACCATTGATAATGTAAACCAAGGCCTGCAAGATACTTATGGCTTCTCTGTTGGCGGACAAATTACGCCAGACATTACGGCCATTAATGGTTATTTTAAAAGGGTTGATTACCGTTTTGGTTTCCAATACGATAAAACCTATATCCAAATGGCCGGACAAGACATTAAACAAATGGCCGTTACTGTGGGCTTAGGCCTGCCTTTATCGTCGTTTGGCCGAACCCTTTATAAAATGAATTTCAGTGCCGAGCTGGGTAAGAGAGGAACCATCAGCAATGGCTTGCTTCAAGAGAAATACATTAACTTCCATTTGGGCTTTACCCTTAACGATAAGTGGTTCAGCAGATTTAGGTTCGATTAGGACAGACTTTGGAACATAATTTTTCGTTACAGATGAAAACCATGTAGACTGATGAGAACGTCGGGTATTCCATTTCGCCTATTGTTGCTATTTACAGCGATAAGTAGCATCATGTTGGCTTGCAACGACGATGACCTGAAGAATGCTACGGCTATTTCCGCCAAAAAGATAACCTTAAGCAAAGACCGCTCTTATGACGTAGAAATCATCTATAGCGATTCGGCCAAGGTAAAAGCAAAAGGCTTTGCCCCGATCTTGGATCAGGTTACTCCATCGCAGGGACCAAAGTATAACGAAATGCCTAAAGGCATCAGAATCAACTTCTTCGACGATTACCTGAAAAGCACAGGGTCCATTACCTCCGATTACGCCATCAACAAGGAAGGCGAAAAGATTACCATTTTTAGGAAACATGTAGTGGTGATTAACGACCAGATTACTTTTACCACCGAAGAGCTGACCTGGGACGAAAACAAGCGCATGTATTTTTCGCCTTTCGGCACAGTTACCACCAAGGATGGCAACGTAGTAACAGGAACACAGTTTTCTGCTCCTCAAGATTTTAGCACCTACAATATTAAAGATGCGGCTGCCGAAGGCTACCTTAAAGACAAAATAGCTCCCTAACGCCATTGGATAGCTTGCCATATAGAGCTTCCATGCAAAAATCAAATCAAACCTCCTGCTTTACACAAGGCGCGAAAGGGAAATGAGGGAAAAATGATGGTGGCTTTATCACCGCTGAAAATCAATAGCTAAACAGATAAAAATTATATTTTCTAATTAGTTGCAAATTTGTATCTTGCGCCCTCTTAAAAAAAATTGATAAAATAAGAATAATATGGGATTAATGACTTTCATGCGTACCAAGATGGGGTATTTTCTAGTAGGAGGTATCGCAGTGGTATTAGCGTTATTTGTATTAGAGCCTTTGTTGCAGCATACTTCGTCTCTTTGGGGAGCTTCTAGAACTTCGGTTGGCTCTATAGACGGTGAAGAGATTAAATATGAAGAATTTAATCCTAAAGTAGAACAAAGTGTTGCGCAGTTTAAGCAACAATATGGCGGCAGTATCAATCCGCAAATGCAGGCTATGGCTGTTGATCAGGCATGGCAGGCTGAAATTGCCAATGTATTGTTAACCAAAGAATATGCACGTTTGGGCCTAATCGTATCAGGCGATGAGCTTTTCGACCTTTTGCAAGGCAAAAACCCAAGTCCGCTGATTAAGCAGTATTTCTCAAACCCGCAAACTGGCGAGCTTGACCGCAATGCCGTAATCACTTCGTTAAAGGCGCAGCAAAAAGACCCTAAGCTTAAACAACAATGGGATATGTTGCAGGCCGAAATCGAGAAACAGGCTTTGCAGCAAAAATATGCCAACCTGGTTCGCAATTCGGTATATGTAACTTCTTTGGAAGCAAACGACGAATATATCAACCGCAATAAGTTGGTTAACTTCAAGTATGTAAACTTGGATTACAGCACCGTTTTGGATAAAGACGTTAAAATTTCGGATGCCGATTATCAAGCTTACTACGATGCCAACAAGAAACGTTTTGACAATCCTGTAGAGACCCGTGCTTTCGAATATGTTTTGTTCAGCATCAAGCCAACCGCAACAGATTCGGCTGCGGTTAAGGCTCAAGTAGAAAAATTGGCTGCCGATTTCAAGGTTACGCCTAACGATTCGTTGTTTGCCATCAACAATTCTGATGTGAAAGTTCCTTATGCCTATATCTCTAAAGGAAAATTGGATCCGGCAGTAGATTCGGTAATTTTCAATTATCCTGCAGGAAGCTTCTACGGGCCTAAATTCTCAGGTAATTCTTATAAATTGATCAAGGTAATCAGCACCCGTTTTTCTCCAGATTCGGTAAAAGCAAGCCATATCTTGATCGATCCAAATAAAGTAGGTGGCGAAGCCAATGCACTTAAAATGGCCGACTCGCTAAAAGCTGTGGTACAAAAAGGCGGAAGCTTTGCCGAACTGGCCAAAAAATATAGCATTGACGGTTCTAAAGATAAAGGTGGCGATTTGGGTACCTTCGGCCGTAATGCCATGGTAGCTCCATTCGAGGAGGCAGCATTTGGCGGAAAAACCGGCGACTTGAAAGTAGTAAAAACCCAATTCGGTGTTCACTTGATCAAGATCGAAAAACAAATCGGTTCTTCTAAAGAGGCTAAATTGGCTTATATAGAAAAAACATTGGCGCCGAGTGCCAAAACCAGGGATATTGCCTATAAAAAAGCGTCTAGCTTCTTGAATGATGTGAAAGGCGATAACTTCAATGCCCTGGCTCAAAAACAAGGTTATACCGTAGGCGTAGCCGATAAGGTAGTTTCTTCTCAAGGTTTTGCGCCTGGTTTAGATAATCCTCGTCAGTTGATCAGAGATGCATACGATGCCAAAAAAGGCGATGTACTTGGTCAGGTTTACACCATGGACAATGGCTTTGTAGTTGCCCATTTAACAGATATTAAACCTAAAGGCCAATTGAGCTTGGAAGATGTAAAAAAACAAATCCAGCCTATGGTTATGAATGCGGTTAAAGCCAAAATGTTAACCGAGAAGGCAGATAAGGCTTTGGCAGGTGCTTCAAACATCGATCAAGTAGCCCAAAAATTAGGTAAAACGGCTACTCCGGTACAAAACATGGTGTTTGCAAACCCTATCATCCCAGGTTTGGCCCAAGAAAACAAGGTGGTTGGCGCTATTTTCGGCTCTGCCGTAAACAAGCTGTCTAAACCAATTGATGGCGAAAAAGGCGTTTATGTGTTTACCGTTGAAGGTTTTACAGCTCCAGCACCATTGGGCAATACCTTTAAACAAAAAGAAACCATGTTGCTTGGTTTAGGCCAACGCTCTTTGGGCGCTGCTTTCCAGGCATTACAAGAAAAAAGCGATATAAAAGACAATAGGGTGAAATTCTATTAAGCTGAATTGCGTAATTTTACAACCGTCCCCACTTTAGTCGGGACGGTTTTTTATTTTATAGAGGTTATGGATATTCAGGAAAACATTGTAAATAAAGTGGCTTCAAGTGGTTTGCTAACCCTAAATCTTGAAGAATATTTCCACAAAGGAGAACGCTTGGTGTATGATATTAAAGACAATCTGTTTCATGGTCTGATCCTCAAAGAGCAGGATTTTAGGGCCTTTATCAAGGAGCATGACTGGTCGCAGTATCAAGATAAAAACGTAGCGATTATTTGCAGTGCCGATGCTATCGTGCCGACTTGGGCCTATATGTTGCTGGCCAATAAAATGCAGCCTTATGCCAACGAAGTGGTATTTGGAGGGCTTGAAGTGCTCGAAGCGGTGCTTTATGCCAAGGCATTGGCCAAAATAGACCTTAATGCCTTTGCCGGACAACGCGTGGTGATTAAAGGTTGCGCCGACTTGGAAGTACC
>JBCNPG010000147.1:0-6783 GCA_039593445.1 Pedobacter sp. | reverse complement strand
TCAACAAAAGAAATACTTACATGAAAAGGGGAAGTGCCGAACGTGTCGCATTTGGAGATCAGCCAGACCAGCTGGATAAGTTCGACTATGGCCTGAATGCGGTAGCAGGCTTCAGGCTCAAAAACAAAATCGATTTTAGCCTCAATTATGGCTTTGGTTTGGCCAATATCAGCAACAATCCAGGCTTCAAATCGCAAAATAGGAACCTTAGCCTTTCGATAGGCTATATTTTCTAGGGTTTGATATGCCCATGCAAAGGCCTCGCATCTCGGTTTTACCGGGATCTGGGGCCTTTGTGTTAACCATTCGGCTATTTTCATTAATTTCCAGTCCCATTAGTCAATATGTTAAAAAGGATTTTACTTACTGTTTTAGGATTAGGTTTATGGGCCAGTGCCCAGGCCCAAAAAAACGATGCCACCTTGAAATTGTGGTATGCATCGCCTGCAGCCAACTGGAACGAAGCCCTGCCCATTGGCAATGGCCGCTTGGGTGCCATGGTATTCGGCAATCCGGCCAAAGAGCAGCTGCAGCTGAATGAGGAAACCGTTTGGTCGGGAGGCCCCAACCAAAACATCACAGCCGAATCGGGGGCGGCTATTCCAGAATTGAGGAAACTCATTTTTGAAGGAAAATTTGAGGAGGCGCAGGCCATTGCCGATGTGAAGATGTTTCCCAAAAAGAATAGTGGCATGGTTTACCAAACCGTTGGCGATCTTTTTTTGCAATTCGATGGCCATGAAAAGGCAACGAATTATTACCGCGACCTGAATATTGAAAAAGCTTTGGCTACGGTTAGCTACGAACTGAACGGCGTAAAATACAAGCGCGAAATCTTTTCTTCTTTTGTCGATCAGGTCATGATCATCAGGCTAACCGCTAATAAGCCTGGCCAGATTTCCTTTGTGGCATCGATGGTTTCGCCCCAAAAAAGCGAACAAAAAACCAGCAAAGGCAAATTGGTTTTAAGTGGCATTACTTCCGATCACGAGGGAGAGAAGGGACAGATCAAATTCGAATCGCAGGTAAAAGTACTGCCACAGGGCGGAACGATGGTGACCAAAAACAATAATTATGAAGTAAAAAATGCCAATTCGGCCACCATTTATGTATCTATTGCAACCAACTTTAAAAAGTACAACGATATTAGTGGCGATGCCTCGGCAAAAGCAAGCGGTTTTTTGGATAAGGCTGTATTAAAAAATTATGATCAGGCGCTACAAGAACACATTGCCTTTTACCAAAAATATTTTTATCGGGTAAAACTCAATTTAGGCCTATCAGATATGGTGAATAAGCCAACCGATGAGCGGATATTGAAATTTGCCCAAACTAACGATACCCATTTGGCTGCGCTTTATTTCCAATATGGCAGGTATTTGCTCATCTCAAGCTCGCAGCCGGGCACGCAACCGGCCACTTTGCAAGGCATTTGGAACGACAAGCTACTGCCACCTTGGGACAGCAAGTACACCATCAACATCAATACCGAGATGAACTATTGGCCTGCAGAAGTAACCAACCTTACCGAGCTGCACGATCCACTGTTTAAAATGATCAAGGATCTGTCGGTTACCGGACAGGAAACTGCCAAAGTAATGTACGGAGCAAAAGGCTGGGTTACGCACCATAATACCGATCTGTTTCGCATTACTGGTCCGGTTGATCGCGTTTTTCCGGGCTTGTGGCCAATGGGCGGCAATTGGCTAAGCCAGCACCTGTGGGACCATTACCAGTTTACCGGCGACAAGAATTTCTTGAAAAACTATTACCCTGTGCTCAAAAGTGCCTGTGAGTTCTACCTGGATATTTTACAGGAAGAGCCCTCGCATAAATGGCTCGTGGTGGTGCCATCGGTTTCGCCCGAAAATACCTACGTAGAGGGCAAAAGGGTTTCTATTTCGGCCGGTACCACCATGGATAACCAACTGTTGTTTGACTTGTTCACCAAAACCAGAAGCGCTGGCGAATTATTAGGCTTAGATGTGGATTTTAGAAAAAAACTCAGCCACACCATCGAGAGGCTGGCGCCGATGCAGATTGGCAAGCATAGCCAATTGCAGGAGTGGCTCACTGATTTAGATCGGGTAAACGACAAGCACCGGCATGTATCGCATTTGTACGGCGTGTATCCGAGTAACCAGATTTCGCCAAACCGCACGCCTGAACTGTTCGATGCCGCAAAAACTTCTTTAATTTACCGTGGCGATCCGGCTACGGGCTGGTCTATGGGCTGGAAAGTAAATTTGTGGGCCCGCTTTTTAGACGGTAACCATGCTTATAAACTCATTACCGATCAATTGCGTTTGGTAGGCAGCCGTTTAGATACCGTGAATGTAAAAGGCGGGGGTACCTATCCGAATATGCTGGATGCACATCCACCATTCCAGATCGATGGCAATTTTGGTTGTACCGCTGGTATCGCCGAAATGTTGTTGCAGTCGCACGATGGAGCTGTTTATATTTTGCCTGCCTTGCCCGATGTTTGGGCCAATGGCGAAATCAGCGGACTGATTGCCCGTGGCGGTTTTGAAATAGCTGTCAAATGGAAAGACAAAAAAATCACGCAGCTTCAAATCAAATCGAAGCTCGGAGGCAATTGCAGGTTGCGCCTCAACGATAGCCAAATTGGTAAAAGTCCAGTCCAATTGGCAAAAGCTAAAGGCCAAAATCCCAATGCTTTTTATGAAATGCCCCAGGTGAAAGCGCCTTTGATTTCTCCTGAGGCCAAGCTGAACAAAGTGGTGGTTCCATCATCAACCGATTACGATTTGCCAACTGTAGCAGGCAAGACCTACACTTTTAACTTTTAACCATGAAGAAATATTTTTTCCCTTTCCTAAGCTTTTTTGTGCTATCGGCATCTGCACAAGTCAAAGAACCACTTAAATTATGGTACACCGCCCCGGCAAAAATTTGGGAGGAGGCTTTGGCCTTGGGAAATGGAAAAAATGGAGCCATGGTTTTTGGTCGGGTCAACAAGGAAAGGATTCAGTTGAACAACGCTACGCTTTGGTCGGGCTACCCCGATGCAGGCAACAACATCAAGGGTGTTGAGGCGTTGCCACTAATAAGAAAAGCGGTTTTTGAAGGTGATTATGGCAAAGCGGCAACCTTATGGAAACAGAACCTGCAGGGAACCTACTCGGCAAGGTATTTAACCATGGCCGATTTGTTCTTGGATTTTGGACTGCGCGATTCTACGACTACTCGCTACAACCGCACGCTCGATTTAAATACAGCTATCCATACGGTAAGCTACCAGGTTAACGGGGTCAATTACAAGCGAGAAACCTTGGTAAGTTATCCAGATCAGGTCATGGCCATCAGGATTACCGCCGATCGGAAAAATGCCATCAGTTTTACCACCAGCTTAACGAGTAAGTTGCGGTACCAGACCACGGCCTTTCAGCCAAATTACCTGGTTTTAAAGGGCAAGGCGCCCAAACACGTAGCCCATCGCGCCAGCGAACCTCAGCAAATTGTATACGATGAGAAGGAGGGCATGAATTTCGAGGTACACCTCAAACTTAAAAACGAAGGTGGCAGTGTAAGGGCTGTGGGCGACGAGATTAAGGTTTCAAAAGCCAACGCCGTCACCATTTATTTAACAAGTGGAACCAGCTTTAATGGTTTTGATAAATCTCCCGGCTTGCAAGGCCTCGATCCTTCGGTTGAAGCTAAGGCAAATCTCAAAAATGCGGAAGCTAAATCTTTTGCGCTAATCAAGGCCGCACACCTGGCCGATTATCAGAAGCTTTTTAATCGGGTAAGTTTTAACCTCGATGCGGCGGCCAATCTGGTTAAATTGCCAACCAACATCCGTTTATCCAAACAGGGGCAAAGTGGCAATGACCAAGGCTTGCAAACGCTGTATTATCAGTTTGGCAGGTATCTGATGATCGCCAGCTCGAGGCCGGGTAGTCAGGCAACCAACCTACAGGGCATTTGGAACGATGCCGTACAGCCGCCATGGGGAAGCAATTACACCGTCAATGCCAATACGCAAATGAATTATTGGCTTGCCGAAAATACCAACCTTTCAGAATTGCATCAGCCCCTGCTCGATTTTATAAGTCGTTTGGCCAAAAACGGAGCTGTGACCGCCAAAGTTAATTATGGCATCAATGAAGGTTGGGTGGTGCACCATAACAGCGATATTTGGGCAAAGACATCGCCGAGCGGCGGTTACAACTGGGATCCCAAATCGGCAGCCCGCTGGTCGGCCTGGCCTATGGGTGGTGCCTGGTTAAGTACCCATTTGTACGAGCATTATCTTTTTACGGGCGATAAAACTTTCCTCCGGGAAAAAGCTTATCCTTTAATGAAAGGCGCAGTCGAGTTTATGCTCCGTTGGCTGGTAGAAGATCAAAACGGCTATTTGGTTACCAATCCATCTACTTCGCCAGAAAACGTATTTAACGTGAATGGCAAAGAGTACGAGATCAGCATGGCCAGTACCATGGATATGAGCATCATCAAAGAGCTTTTCACCGATTGTATCGCATCGGCGGAAGCCTTAAATATTGATAAAGAATTTGTGGCCAAGCTGATTAAAGCCAAAGCAAAATTATACCCTTACCAAATTGGCAAATATGGCCAGTTGCAGGAGTGGTTCAACGATTTGGATAATCCCAAAGATACGCACAGGCACTTGTCGCATTTGTTTGGCTTGTATCCAGGGCAACAGATTGATCCGCTCAACACCCCAGAATTGGCATCGGCGGCCAAGCAATCGCTTATTTACAGGGGCGATGTAAGTACAGGCTGGTCTATGGCCTGGAAAATCAACTGGTGGGCAAGGCTGTTGGATGGCGATCATGCGCTGAAAATTTTAAAAGCGGGTCTGACTTTGATAGATCCAGCCAAAACCGTAGAGCCGGTAGCGCCGACAACGCCGCAAGCCCAATTAACCAATGTGCAGCTGAGTGGGGGCGGTACTTATCCTAATTTATTCGATGCGCATCCGCCATTTCAGATCGATGGCAACTTTGGCGCCACTGCCGGAATAACCGAAATGTTGCTGCAAAGCCAAAACGGCGAGCTGTATTTGTTGCCCGCCCTGCCCAGCGAATGGACAAGGGGTAGCATTAACGGAATAAAAGCCCGAGGAAATTTTACGGTAAACATCAATTGGCAAAATAATAAATTAACCAAGGCTGTAATTACGGCTAATATTGGTGGCAAGTGCAGGTTGAGGACCAACATACCGGTAAGGGTGTTGGCAACAACGGCACATGATAGTCCAAATCGGCCCAAATCTGTACAGTTTAAGCAAAACGGCAATGCCAAGCTGTTGGACCTATCCATAGCCAAAAGCTACCTCATCGATTTCGATACGGTTAAAGGACGCTCTTATACCATTGTTCCGTTATAGCATTTAAGATTTATTCAACAAAATACGCCCATTATTTTTAATCCACCCCTGTATGTTGCCAAAATAGTTGAATAAAGTGCATAGCAGACGGATTGAAAAGCGGCTAAAAATCCTTTACTTGCTTATCGTTATTTTGACCAACCAAATGTATAAACCAGTAAGCAAAGCCAAAGGCCTCCTGTGGAGCGCTGTGCTTTTATTTGTGACGATTTTTAATGCTAAAGCTCAGGAAATAACTTGGACCCAAGTTGAACCTGGCGTATGGAAAGGCGTATTCGGTACTCCGGAAGCCTACGATCTGCTGAAGGCGTCGGGGGCAAAACCCAACCACGAATCATTAGCTAAATTAGGCACGGCAGACTTTCCTTTTGCCAGCCAGCCCATTATAGCCCACCTAAACGATGGCAAAACCTATTTGCGCATTCCGTTAGCTAAAACCGAGCAGTTGTATGGCTTTGGCTTAAACTTTCAAACGGTACACCAGCGCGGTAAAATATTAGAACTGCACGTAGATCACTACGGAGGAAAGGATAATGGCCGTACGCATGCGCCAACCCCTTTTTATGTATCTTCAAATGGTTATGGCGTTTTTATCAATTCGGCCCGATACCTCAAGATATACACCGGTACCGCCATGCGTAAAGACAGTCCGGATTTTCCAACGCCGAAAGATAGAAATTCTGATAAAAGCTGGTCGTCTCGCAACAATGGCGACGAAGTAGAAATCCTTGTTCCCGCTGCGGGGGTAGAGTTGTATGTTTTTGGAGGCCCCAATGCCTTAGATGCCATCAAAAGATATAATCTTTTTAATGGCGGCGGTTACCTGCCTCCGCGCTGGGGCCTGGGCTTTACGCAACGTGTAATGACCCGCTCAACAGCAGCCGATGTAGAAAAAGAAGTAAACAGCTTTGAAGAAAAGGGTTATCCCTTGGATTTTGTGGGCTTGGAACCAGGCTGGCAGAGCAAAGCCTATCCGGGTACTTTTTCGTGGGATAAAAACAGGTTTGCCGATCCAGCCGGTTTTGCCAAAAGCATGTTGGCCAAAGGCATTAGGCTCAATTTGTGGATCAATCCGTATGTATCGCCAGATGCGCCGTTTTATAAAGAAATCAGGCCTTTAACAGGCTCGCACACCGTTTGGCTGGGCGCCGTCCCTGATTTTACCTTGCCCAAGGCGCAGGAGCTTTTCTTCAATCAGTTAAAAAAAGATCAGCTAGATATCGGTATCAGTGGCTATAAAATTGACGAGGTAGATGGCTACGACCATTATTTGTGGCCAGATGTAGCCACTTTTCCATCGGGCATCAGTGCCGAGCAAATGCGCCAAACCTATGGTCTGCTGGTGCAGCGCTACTCGGCAGCCCAATTCAAAAATATGAACAAGCGTACATTTGGTTTGGTAAGAG
>JBCNPG010000146.1:0-6837 GCA_039593445.1 Pedobacter sp. | reverse complement strand
GTACGGGAAAGTAATTGCCGCAAGCGATAAATCAGTGCTGCCTGGGGTTTCGATTAGGGTAGTTGGATTTGAGCAAGGTACCGTAACCGGTGCCGATGGGCAGTTCAGCATTGCTGTTCCGGCAAACGGAAAAATCATTATTGCAATGATAGGTTTCGAAACCAAGGAAATGCCTATAGTCAATGGAAACATCGGAACTATTGCACTTGAGAATAGCAGACACGAGCTGAATGAGGTGGTGATAACGGGCTATGGCGTCGCGACTAAGCGCAGTTTGGCCATGTCTTCAACTACACTTGTTGCCAACGAGCTATCGGGGCGTGTGCCTGGGCTTAGTGCAAACAGCGATCAAATGCGTTTGGTGTTGAGGGGAGCTAGAAGTCTGCCCGATAATAACAAAGCCATGGTGGTGCTCGATGGGGTGGTGGTGCCTTATGAAATGATCAGCAAACTAAGCCCAGAAGAGATTGACAACCTGAACATACTCAGTGGCAACGATGCAACTGCTATTTATGGTGCTATGGCAGCCAATGGCGTCATCTTGATCAAAACCAAAAAAGGAAATACAACACTTGCCGAAACGGGAGAGCTGGTGGCGCAGCAGCAGACCATGCGCCACAATTTCTCGGATGTAGGCTTTTGGCAGCCCCAATTGCTTACCGACGAAGATGGAAATGCCAGCTTTAGCGTCAAGTTTCCAGACGATATTACCAATTGGAAAACCAGGGCAATTGCCATGAACGGCAATAAACAGAGTGGTTATGTCGAAACAGCTATCAAATCATTTAAAACATTAAGCGCGAATTTCGTGTCGCCTTCTTTTGCCGTTAACGGTGATAGCATTAAGGTGTTGGGCAAACTGATGAATTATACGCCCTTGGAAGAAAAAATGAACCGCAGGTTTGTATATAACGGAAAAGAGTTGCTCAATGGAGAAGTAGGCTTTAAAAACGCCCACATCGATACGATGGCTATTGCGGTAAATGGAAAAGACAGCTTGAGCTTTGAATACACCTTGAAGCAAAGCAATGGTTATTTTGATGGAGAAACCAGAAAAGTGCCTGTAATTGAGGCAGGTGTAAAAGAAACCAAGGGTTATTTTGCTGCTTTCTTGCGTGATACAACAGTTAACTATGAATTTGATAATAAACTGGGCAATATTACCCTGAGGGCTGAAGCTTCTGTTTTTCCGTCGTTGCTCGATGAAATGACCAAGCTGCGGAATTACGAATACCTCTGCAATGAGCAGCTGGCCTCCAAACTCAAAGCCCTCCTGCTCGAAAAGAAAGTAAGAAAATACCTCAATGAGCCCTTTACGCATGAAAAGGACATTGCATTTATACTTAAAAAGCTTAGGCAGACCAGAAGACCCGAAGGCACTTGGGGCTGGTGGGCAAACAGCAACGAAGAAATGTGGATCAGTCTGCACGTTGTAGAGGCCTTATTAATGGCCGAAAAGGATGGTTATCCAATTTTGCTCGACAAAAAAGTACTTCACACCTATTTGGTTAATAAACTGGTTGCAAATGCAGACCTGAGTCAATTGCCAACAGTGAAGATGCTTTATCTGCTGGATAATAAGAACTATATTAAAGATTGGGTACTGGCCATCGAAAAAGCCGAAACAGCAGAAAAACCCTCATTATATAGCAACTTGCAGCTGATGCGCCTGAAACAAATAGCCGGCTTAAAAGTAGATGTCGATGGGTTGCTCCTGCTGAAAAAACAGACCATGTTTGGCAATTATTACTGGGGCGAGGAAAACAATCGCTTCTGGAACAACAGCATCCAGAATACCTTGTTGGCCTACCAGATTTTGAAGGCCGATGGTGGCCATGCCAACGAACTCGAGAAAATACAGCTCTACTTTTTAGAACAACGCAAAGACGGTCAATGGCGCAATACTTATGAATCGTCGCTAATTTTAGAAACCATATTGCCCGAAATGCTTGTGGCAAACCCCAAAGGAATGTCGGGTACCATAACCATTGGCCAAGAAACCGTTAGTACTTTTCCTTTTAGCAAAACGCTTAGCAATGCAAGCGGTTTTAGCTTGACAAAGCAAGGCGGAATGCCGATATATTTTACGGCTTATCAACAATTCCAAAATCCAAAACCCGAAAAATTGGGCAAGGATTTCACAGTGAGTTCAACTTTTATGCAAAAAGGAGCCAAGGTAAAACAGCTCAAAGCCGGAACTTTGGCTACGCTCAGCATAGAAGTAGAGGTAAGGGCAGATGCAGATTATGTGATGATTGAAATCCCTATTCCGGCAGGCTGTTCTTACGAAAACAAATTACAGTCGTTTTGGGGCGTAGAAACGCACCGCGAGTATTTTAAGGAAAAAACGGCAATATTCTGTACTAAGCTCAAACAGGGCAAGTATACTTTTAACATCGACCTGATGCCACGCTATTCGGGCAGTTATGTGCTCAATCCGGCAAAGGCCGAAATGATGTATTTTCCAGTATTTTTTGGTAGGGAAGGAATGAAAAAGGTTGGAATAAATTAAATGGATTTATGGAAACTGTGCCAAAGTGCATCCTATTAAAAATTAATGCTTATGTCGCCACTTAAAATTTCTATACCTAAACCTTGCACCCAAAGTTGGGCAAATATGAGTCCAACCGAAAAAGGCCGTTACTGCAACTCGTGCGAGAAAGAAGTAATCGATTTTAGGAGCTGGACTACCGATGAACTGCAGCATTGGTTTTTGAATCAAAAGGGCATATGTGGCTTGTTTCTCCAAGAACAAATCGTTGTTGATGAGATGTCCGTAAAACATTCGCGCTGGAACTTCTCTAAAGGTGTTTTCATGGCTTTCTGCCTCACTTTGTTTGCTGGTTCTAAAACTTATTCAAAACCGGTTTTGGCCAGTGTATATGAAGAAAACAAAAAATCAAAGGCTGATTGGCCAGCCAAAGCTTCAACAACCGATACCCTGATTACGATTAGTGGCAGGGTAAAAGACTTTACCGATAAAATAGATCTGGCGAATGTAAAGGTAAGTACTCTTAGTGGCTTAAATACGGTTACTGATGCCTATGGAAAATTTAAAATACAGGCCAAAGTTAAAAAAGAAGGCAAAGTTGTGTTGTTTTTCGATTATATAGGGTATCTAACCAAAGAACTTGTGTTAAATCCTAGTGAAACTGAGAACCTGGAAATTGAGTTGGGTAATCCCAAGGAACAAATAAGATTGGTTATGGGAGGAGGTGTATTGATCCAGGTGAAAAAACCTTCCTTTTTTAATCGGGTTTGGCATTTTATCAAAAGCCCATTTAAGTAAAGGTAATTATACGGAAACATAACCCATCCTGATATAATAAAGGAGAATAGACAGAAGAAACCCAAGGGCCGATACAGCCAATACATAAAGGGACAATCTGATCAGGTCTTTTCTTTCCATTACTCAATATAGGGGTTTTGCTCTGATTTTTTACTTTGTTGGTTAATTAATGTTGGTTGGGTAGATTGGATGTCTAAATCTAAATTGACATGACAACAATCTGGGGCAAATCACATGATGACAGAGAAGTCCAATTCAAAGAGCAAGTAGAGAAAATAGAAGCTAAACACATTGAGTATTTTAAAGACCGAACAAATGTGTATGGCAATAAAGAGCCGGACAAGCTGTACTTTCACTTTGTGGTTTCCTCTGAGGTTTCAGATACAGGTATGCGATATGAACTGAAACCAAGAGAAAGCTCTTACTTGCCGTCTTTTATAATGGATGAGGTAATCGAGGCTTTCAAGACGAGCTTTTCAGAAGAATAAAAGTCTATGGCCTCCCTGAGCATTTCTCCTGAGATATTAAAAGACTTATCGGGGAAATGAAGTGATATGTGGGTATTGTAATCTATTGTTATTTCTTTATTTTCCATGATTTTTGGTTTTTAATTGATTGAAATAGTATAAATTTGGCTGTCCGACCAAGTGTATCGGGCATTTTGTTAGATATTACGAAGCGTTAGCTTGTAACATGCCTTTAGGAATCTGGAAAATTCAAAACATGGCGCATGGAACAGGGTTGATGCTCACGCTACAGCGTGGGCTGGACTTGTTTGTGCCATGGGCTGTTCCAGAGCCCCTAAAGACAGATGAGCTTCAGTTCCACGCTTCTTTTTTGACTTAGCACGCCAACGGGAACTGCACGGCATAAAAAATCTTATGAAATCTGTATTTTTAACCATTTGGCTAATAGCCATGTGTTTGTTTTCGTTTGCTCAAAAGTCTGGATATAAAGAGCTACAAATAGGAAAAAGCATCGAAGTTGTTTTTGAAAAAAAGTATCTGTTTAAAGGATTGAAAACAAATGCAAATGGCGACTATATTGAATATATAGTATCTAGTCCCACGTTTAAAATATGCGATGTCCCCGTCGAGTATGTTGTACTTAATCTTGATGATAGCGGCATAATTCAGATGGTAAGATTGGTGACAAAGGAATTCAACGTACCCAATTTTAGCGCATTGTTGACTGGGTTTAAAAAGGTTATTGACTGTACATCTGAATCAGTCGGCGCACCCCAAACCTCCATAACCAATCCAAAGCTTGGAGAATCCATGTGCATGGGATGGTATTTTAAGGAAGAAGGAATAGATTTTATCGTATTTGAAGAAACAATGTCCAGTTTTGATACAAACCAGTCTAGAAAATATGGATTTACCTGGGGAAAAAGAAACAAAATGTGGTAAGCTCATTTGCCTCCAAGCAATTTCTTGACAGCATCATCCAGTTTTTTGTTGCCACTGGTTTTCTTTTTGGACACATCCTTAGGCTTTACTGCTCCCTTCTTGGGGGCGGTAGCCTTTTGTACGGTTGTTTTCTTTGCTGGCGCTTTCATGCTATAAGGTCTTTGTACTTTAACCGGCAATCCATCATTGAGATTACCTTGTTAAGCTGTTGCTGGAATCCTAAGTTACGGTAGTTATGTCTAAAAGCAAACTCGTCGAAGTATTTTTGCAGGTGTTTTCTCGTCGGCTTTACATAAATTCCGTGTATAGAGTTTTTGCAGTGTGTCCAAAACCCTTCTATTGCGTTAGACGTATAGCCTCCTTCGTTCATGTACTGGCCTCTGCCGTGGTCTACAATCTGATGGTCGTAAGCATCGTTTAAGCCCCTGTAGGCATGCCATTCGTCGGAAGTGAATACACTGCCCTGCTTTACCGTTTTTCGGATCAGAGGCTGTATGCTTTTTGCCTTGGTATCTTTTACCACGAAACATTTGACTTTTGAAGGAATGGTAATTTTTTTCTTGCCTTTTTCATCGGTTTCATATTCGTTGGTCTGCATGATCCCGAGTACGGGAGTTTTGTCCTTAAAACTACGCCCCTGAGACTGTTTTACCTTCTTATCCCACCTTCTGTTTCTGTTACGACCTCCGCAAAAGCTTTCATCACAGACAACATTTCCCTCTAATTGCTCTTCGGGTTCGTTGCCAAGTCCTTTCCTTATCCTTGACAGCATGAACCATGCGGTTGCTTGCCTAACGCCTAAATCTTTGCCAAGCTGTACAGAGCTTATCCCTTTCTTGTGCAGAATAAGGTATATAGCCATGATCCATTTGATCGTAGGCAGTTTGCTGGCTTCCATGAACGTACCTGTTTTGGCTGTATAAATACGCCTGCAACTTGTACATTTTCTTTTGATGCCACAGCGAAAAATATAGGCATTATCACCATTACAATCCTTGTATGGACAAGGCATTTCGTCTTCCCAACGCTGATAGGCCAAGTACTCGTGGCATGTTCTTTCGTCAGGAAACTCTTTTGCAAGGTCTAGGATCGTTTTGAACTGCTTTTGTTTCATAACCATCTGATTTACAAACAAATATACTAAAAATAATTGATATTTAAAAATGGAATGTTCTAAATGTTTACATTCTTGGATTTGGCTGTTGTGGTAGGTAAATTTATGAAACAACCAAACCGTATGAAATCTAACATCGAAAAAAGTAGGATATTAAAAGATCATATCGAAAAGGCAAACTATACAAGAGGACTTGTAATAAACACCATTGTTCAGGTTGAATATATGCTTGATCGCTTATTGGCAGAATACTTCACTTCAGATAATAATAGGTTTGAAGATATATTGTTGTTTATGTTTTCAACTGAAAGAATAACCCTAGACAGTAAAAGAAGAATTTTAGAAATCATACTTAAAAAACGATTTAAAGACCAATATGACAAATACGCAAAGAATCTCAGATATATGGAAAATCAAATGATTCCCATAAGGAATAGATTTGCACATTCTCCCATGGAATATATGGTAAAAAACGATGGCACAATTATAGACTTGATCAAAGTAAAGGACAAACAAGAAACCATTTCTTTTAATGATAACCAAATAGCCGAATTGAAAGAAAATTGTCAACTGTGCATCAATATGATGATGAATCTTTTCGGAATAATTAGACAGGCGTATCCCCGCAACGATTGGAAATAATCACAACCATTGCAGAAATCGCCAGACCTTCAATTCCAATAAAAAAGCCCCCTTCGGGGCTGTTAAAAAATCTTGTTAGTTGTTTAGGTTAGGATTGCGTATAATTACCTAAGTAAAAATTGTATTTTAGCTAATAGAATAGTAATGAACCAACTCAGAATTTCTATACCTAAACCTTGCACCCAAAATTGGGCTAGCATGAGCCCAGCCGAAAAAGGCCGTTACTGCAACTCGTGCGAGAAAGAAGTAATCGATTTTAGGAATTGGACAAACGATGAGCTTAAACACTGGTTTGCCAATCGCAAGGGCAAGGTTTGTGGACAATTGACGCAAAAGCAATTGGATTATTTTAAACCTGAAGAAGTACTACGTTCAAACTGGAG
>JBCNPG010000145.1:0-6850 GCA_039593445.1 Pedobacter sp. | reverse complement strand
CGGCATAAGCATGTACGGCGCCAGTTCAGACAACACCGATTTGATCAATCCTTTTGCCCAATTGTATTCGGGCATCGAAAGGGCCAATTTATGCATCAAGTTTATTCCGGCTTCTACCATTTACCAAAGCGGTTCGGCTAGCGATCAAGCTTTGATGAAACGCTATTATGGCGAGGCCTTGGCTTTAAGGGCACAGTTTTATTTCGAACTGATCCGTAACTGGGGTGACGTGCCTCAACGTTTTGTACCTGCAGCCTATGCCGATAACCTGTTTCCGGCCAATGCCGACAGGGACCAGACCTACGACCAGATTTTGGCCGATTTGAAACAGGCCGAAGATTTGGTGCCATGGCGTTCGGCTGTTCCCGATTATGGCAGCTTCCGTTTTACCAAGGGAGCCATCAAAGGCCTGAGAGCGCGGATTGCCTTGGCCAGGGGCGGTTATTCGCTGAGAAGCAAATCGCACCTGATGGAAAGAAATCCGGATTACCTGAAATATTATCAGATAGCTTTAGACGAGTGCAAGGATATCATAGATAATCCAGCCCAGCACGCGCTGAACCCGGTTTACGAAAATGTATTTAAAACCTTGCATGGCACCCGTTTAGACGATGCCCATGAGCTGATGTTTGAAGTGGCCGCCTTTGGCAGCAATGCCTCTACCGATAGCAAATTGGGCTATTACAACGGCATCCGTTTCAATGCAGCCTCAACTTATGGCTCAGGTGGCGGCGGTATGAATGCCATCCCGACTTATTTTTACGAGTTTGATCCGATCAAAGATTGTAGGAGGGACGTAACCATCGGGGTTTTCGAAATTACGGCAAATTCGAAAAAACTCATCAATACACTGAACAATTTTACCGACGCCAAGTTCAGGAAATCGTGGACGGCTTTTAACGGTTCTTCTTCATCGCAGAATTTTGCCATCAATTGGCCATTGTTGCGCTTTGCCGATGTGTTGCTGATGTATGCAGAGGCGGCTAATGAAATCAACAACGGTCCAACCCCCGAAGCTATCGACGCTTTGCAAAAAGTACAGAAAAGAGCTTATGCGGGTTATGAAAATGCCATTCCGGTTACGCCAACCGATAAGGCAGGTTTCTTTAATGCCATTGTAAAAGAGCGTTTATTGGAGTTTGGAGGCGAGGCCATGAGAAAATATGACCTGATCAGGTGGAATTTGATCGACAGCAAGTTTACAGAAACTCGTACCAAGTTGCGCCAGTTGATCAATGGCGAAGGGGCTTATGCCAATGTGCCTCTGTATGTATATGCCAAAGAATCAAATTATAACCTTACGCCAAGTGTTGCCGAGGTAGCAAGTTTGGATTTGTATGGCGGCGCACCATCTACCGTACTGTTTGCTCCAGGTTTGGGTTCTTCTACCGCTCCAACTGGCTATACGGTAAAGAACTGGAGGAAGGCACTAACCGAAGATAATGCGGTTACCGGTATCTCGACAGGTTTTGCGACCTATTTCGAAGCCAACAAGAAAGAGCTGTTCCCTTATCCAAAAACGGCGCTGAACGAAAACCCGAACATGGCACAGAACTATGGTTATTAACGCTAAAAATTAAAACGCAATGAAGACTTTTATCCATAAAACCAGTACCAAATTGTTGTTGTTATTTGTAATGGCTGTTTTGATGGCATCCTGCAAAAAGAACGAAAACGACAATTTGGGACCTCAACGCTTGTTCAAGGCCAGTGATGTTTCCATCAGTGCAGGCCAAACTTCGGCCAAACTCAAATGGACCGTTCCCTTGTTCGCCGCCGGAAAGCCCTTGACCTATACGGTTGATTTTTCTACCGATCAGACTTTTGCCACCATCGCCTATACCAAAGTGGTTGATACAGCAGGCATTACCGTAACCGACGATAACATTTCGGTACGTGTACCTTACTTTGCCCGTATCAAGGCCAATGCCTATGGCGATCAGCCTGAGTCCAAATATGTAGTCAGTGCTTCGTTTACCTTAACAGGCATCCAATTATTCGAAAATCCGGTGCGCGAAAGCGAAATCCGGGAAACTTCGGTTACCTTGCGCTTTGCAGCCGATGCCACCTTGAGCAGCATCAAGGTAACCCCAGAAGGAGGTACAGCCATTACGGTAGCCTTAAGCGCAACTGATATCGCAGCTAAGCTCAAAAATATAACCGGATTAACCGGCAATGTCAAATACACGGCCGAGCTTTTTGCGGGCACCAAAAGCAAGGGTATTTTAACCTTTACCACGCTGCCAGTAACTACCTATAGCGTTAAGCTCTCGCCGGGCGATGATTTGGCCGGTGCGATTACTTCGGCAGCCAATGGGGCCGTGATCGGGCTGAACCCAGGTACCTACAACCTCACTACGCTGGCTACTTTTATTACAGGTAAAACCATAACTCTGAAATCGACTTCGGGAACACCAAGCGACACTAAAATCAATTTTAAGGAGTTTGATTTGGAAGGTACGGGAGCAGGCATTACTTTTTCTGGATTGGAACTCGACGGAACAACCGGCGCAGCACTCTATTTCCTTAATTTTATCGGCTCGCAAGCCAACAATGCTTCACCAGCTACCTTCACCAATGTAGTAGTGGATAATTGTATTGTACATGCGGCTACCACTGCATTCCTACGTGCCGATAGGGGCAGTGCGGCCAGGGATTTCAAGATTACGGGCATTACCGTTAACAATTCCATTGTGTATGATATGGGCGCCAATGGTTCGTCAAATTATTATACCTTCCACCTTAACAAATTGGAATTTACTACGCTAACCATTTCAAAATCTACGTTCTATAATGCAGGTCCTGGTTTGGTTACCGCAAGCACCACTTATGCGGGTGCTACCATTCCGGTGGTTAATATCAGCTATTCTACATTTAACGGCTTTGGAGGCAACGCCAAATATGCGCTGCTGGATGCCAATGCCAACCCGATCAGCTTTAGCCTGCAGAACAGCATTGTGGCCAACACGCCAAAATCTGGAACTGTAAATGCCGCGGCCATAAGGTCTAGTGGCACCGGTTCAACTTCGGTGTTTTCTTACAACAATACATTTGGTTTGTATAATGCCTTGACAGGGAATGTCGCCTTGACGTTCCCTGCAACGGTTACCCAAACCGGAAATATAGCGATAGACTTGGGTTGGACTGCCGCCACCACTACTTTTGCCTTGCCAGCAACTTCGCCGGTAAGAACGGCAAGCAGCACCAGCATCGCCCTCGGCGACCCTAGATGGACTTATTAAAATAACAGGGATGGAGCCGAAAAGCTCCATCTTTTTTGCACAGATACCATGCACTTACAATCGTTCAAATCTATTTTGCTGTTGATGGCCTTTTGGGGAATTGCCACAGTAACTGCTCAAAAAGCAAAGCCTGTGTTGTACATCATCGGCGATTCGACGGCGGCCAACAAACAGCCCAAAGTTTTTCCAGAAACCGGTTGGGGCATGGAAATCGGGTCGTTTTTAACCGATGGCATCACGGTAGACAATCGTGCGGTAAATGGACGTAGCACCAAATCGTTCCTTAACGAAAACAAATGGCAGGCTGTGGCCGACAAGTTGCAACCTGGCGATTTTGTACTGATCGAGTTCGGACATAACGACGAAAAAACCGACAAGCCCGAAGTTGGCACTACCTTGGCCGAGTACAAAGCGAATTTGATCAAATTTGTACAGGAAACCCAGACTAAAAAGGCCAATCCAATACTGTTAACCCCGATTATGCGTCGCAGTTTTAAGAATGGGGTTTTCAGGGATACCCATTTGGGCTATCCAGATGTGGTTAGGAAGTTGGCCGATTCATTGCATTTGCCTTTGATAGACATGCAACGCAAAACCGAAAAATTGATTGTAGGCCTGGGCGATGAGCCCTCTAAAAAACTATTCAACTATGTAGAGCCCGGCCACGCAAATTATCCCGAAGGCAAAAAAGACGATACCCATTTAAGTCCAGAAGGCGCAAAGATCGTAGCAGGTTTAGTGGCTGAAGGAATCAGGGAAACTCATACCGATTTGATGAAATACCTTAAAAAGTAGTATGAAACTCGCAGTTCAATTCACCCTGTCTATTTTGGTTGTAGCCCTTTTATCCTTAAGCCCAGCCAAAAAGACCGTGCATCTTTACCTCATTGGCGATTCGACAGTGGCCGACTATACCCTGGACTCGGGCTATATGGAAAAGAAATATCCCCTAAATGGTTGGGGGCAGGTATTTCAGCCCTTTTTCAAGAAAGACAGTCTGGCGAAGATTAAAAATCTGATCAGTGCAGATAGCGTTTTGGTTGTTGATAAAGCCCGTGGTGGCCGGAGCACGCGTACCTTTTTTGAAGAAGGCCGTTGGGCCGAAGTATTTAAGGCCTTACAAAAAGGCGATGTAGTGATGATGCAGTTTGGCCATAACGATGCAGCAGTTGACAAGCCCGAGCGCTATGTAAATATTGCGGGCTACAAAGAATACTTGCGCTTGTACGTAAACCAAACCCGCGAAAAAGGAGCCATACCTGTACTCATTACGCCGGTTAACAGAAATTATCCCTGGAAAGACGGTAAATTGAACAACGTTCACGGCGAATATCCCAATGCAGTTAAAGCAGTAGCGAAAGAGCTTAACGTGAAATTGATAGACCTTACGCAGCTATCTATCGATGCCTTTACGGCCAAAGGACAAGCTTACGTAACTTCAAAATATTTTATGAATTTTGAGAAAGGCCTCTATCCTGGCTATCCGGAAGGGCAAAAAGACAATACGCATTTTCAGCGGGAAGGAGCTGTTGCAGTGGCTCAGTTGGTATTTGATGCGCTAAAAAAACTATAAGATGAAGAAAGTTCTGTTGTTATTTTTTTATTGTACTATAGCTGCCATTGCGCAAGCCCAAAAATACGATTTTGTAGTAGCGCAAGATGGTAGCGGACAGTTCAAAACCGTACAGGAAGCGCTTAATGCCGTTCCCGATTTCAGGAAAGTAACAACAACCATTTTCATTAAGAATGGTGTTTACAAAGAGAAACTGAATCTCTCGCACTCCAAGCAATTCGTCAAAATAATTGGCGAAGATGTAACCAAAACCATTTTGACTTTCGACGATTGGGCACAGCGCAAGAATAGCTTCGGCGAAGAAAAAGGAACATCGGGTTCTTCCAGCTTTTACATTTACGGTCCCAACTTTACGGCCGAAAACATCACTTTTCAAAATTCGGCTGGTCCGGTTGGACAAGCAGTGGCTCTTTTTGTAGCTGGCGACAAAGCCAAATTCACCAATTGCCGTATGCTGGGCTTTCAGGATACTTTGTACACATATGGTTATGGCAGCAGGCAATATTACTACAAATGCTATATCGAAGGTACTGTCGATTTTATTTTTGGGTCATCAACTGCTGTTTTCGACGATTGCGAAATCTTTTGCAAAAAGGCTGGTTATATCACGGCCTCTTCTTCGCCAGATACGGCCAAATATGGCTATGTGTTTATGAACTGCCGTGTTGTGGGTGATGCACCCGAAAATTCCTATTTCTTGGGCCGTCCTTGGCGCCCCTATGCCAAAGCGGTATTCCTCAATTGCAATTTAGGCAAAATGATCAAGGCAGAAGGTTGGGACAACTGGGGCAAGGAAAGCAATCAACAAACCGCGTATTACGCCGAATACAAAAGTATGGGGCCGGGTGCCAATCCTGCAGGTAGGGTAAAATGGTCGCACCAGCTGGATGAAAAAACAGCAAAAGAATATACGTTAGAAAAAATATTAAATGGTTGGAACCCTCGGGAGTAGCTTATTAATCGGTAGTCAACCATAACTGCCACCCGAAAACCGTTAACCGAAAACTGCCAACTGAAAACTGAGAACAGAAAACTGCCAACTGATATGAAATTATTTGCCACAACATTATTTTTCCTCATCACGCTCTCGGTTTATGCCCAAAATTATCCCAAGTCCTTAACCGTGGCACAAGATGGTAGCGGCGATTACAAAACCATTCAGGAGGCCGTAAATGCCGTACGCGATTTGTCGGAGGTACAGGTGCCCATCCATATCAAAAACGGTACTTATAAAGAAAAACTGGTCATTCCTTCTCAGAAATCGAAGATTACGCTCATTGGGCAAGACAAGGATAAAACCATCATTACCTTTGATGACTATTCGGGCAAAGGCAACATCAATACCTACACCTCGCATACGGTTTTGGTACAGGGCAACGATTTTAGGGCCGAGAACGTCACTTTTCAGAATACAGCTGGCCCGGTGGGTCAAGCCGTGGCTTTGCATGTGGAGGCCGACCGCGTGGTTATCAAAAACTGTAACATCATTGGCAACCAAGATACATTGTTTCCTTCGGCCGATAGCAGCAGGCAGTATTACGTAGACTGTTACATCGAAGGTACTACCGATTTTATTTTTGGCGCGGCAACCGCAATTTTTGAACGTTGCCATATCCACAGCAAAAAGAATTCGTACATCACGGCCGCTTCAACAACGCAGGCGCAGCCTTTTGGTTTTGTGTTTATCGATTGCAAACTTACTGCCGATCCCGCCTTTCAAAAGGTATATTTAGGCCGTCCTTGGCGTCCTTATGCCAAAACGGTTTTTATCAATACCGAAATGGGAGCGCATATTATGCCCGAAGGTTGGCATGTGTGGAACAACAACGACAACCACAAAACCACTTTTTATGCCGAGTACGGTTCTTATGGCCCTGGTTTCGTTAAAGAAAGCCGGGTAGACTGGTCTAAGCAGTTGAGCAAGAGCGAAGCCAGACAATATACGCTAAAAAATATTTTTGCAGGCTCCAGTACCTGGAACCCTTTGAAATAACAAACACATGAAATTATTCTTCCTTTTATCCTTCATCGCTCT
>JBCNPG010000144.1:0-6858 GCA_039593445.1 Pedobacter sp. | reverse complement strand
GGTTCGTCGTTTTTTTTGATTACGTAATCCACTTTTTCTCCTTTTTTGGTGCCGATATCGCAAATGTGCTCGGGAACTACCTCTGTTGGATTAAAGATATCGTAGCCTAAAAGCTGAATGAAAGGCAGAACGAAAGCATTTTTAGTTGCTTCTTCGGTGTTAATCTGGCCTTTGAGGCCAACCACCCTCTGATGTAGCTGTTCTAGTTTAAGTTTTAGATCCATGGTTTAAAGGGTTTCGTCAACAATTGTAGCCTCAGGCGCATTGGCTTTAACCGATTCAATACCTTTTTCGCGGGTATAAACAGATACGTACATCTGGCTGGTTCCGATAACTTCGCCATTTCCGGCTTTGAGGTTGAAATAATATTTTTCGTTTTTAGAAATTTCTCGGGCATATCGAGAATCGAGAGGCGCATTGGTTTTAACCGATTCGATGCCCGCCTTGCAGGATGACTTGGCTACATAGCCCTCGCTGGTTAAGATCACCTGGCCATTGGCGGCTTCGAGGTTAAACTGGAATTCGCCGTTCTTTCTTTTGGTAATTATAAATTTTCCCATGGGTTATATGTTTTATTGTTTAGTAAATCTTTCTGCTATTTCGTGAGTTTGTAGTAACTGGGCATTGGGTAAGATCATCATTCGGCTCCCATCAACTGGACTGTCGAAGAGCTGAAAACCGCTACTGCAATTCTGAAATCGATATCGAAATGCCCTCAGACCTTTCAAAAGTCCGTGCGCTTTTGTCTGCTCATAAACGTGTTTGGAGCAGGAAATCCTGAAGATGCATTTTCGCCTTTTGTGTTTGGGCATAACAGCCCAATAAACCTTAATGGTAAAGAGCAACAGAAACCTCATCTTAGACTTTGCTAAAGACAACCATTTGGTAAGCGGCCATACGGCCCGGCTGTGCGCCGATTCCGAAGCAGCCAGAGTCGGGCTGAACATAAGTTGAAACACTTTCTAACCTGATGTATGTCCAGCCCTCTTTGGCAAATTGAGCGATTAATTGTTCCAGTTGTCTTGCAATCACACCAGTGGATTCCTTTTGGTTAAAGGTGGCGATGAAGGGTACTACTTTATATTCCATGACCTAGTTTTGAGTTTGATTTAACTCTCCAAAACTAGGCCGCTCAACTGAGGGTTTTTTACGGGAAACCGTAAGGCCTAAATTTTTTCAAGACCTTAATTCTGATGGCTAGAATTACTAAATTGAAATGGGTCAATGCCAAGAAATTGGCGCGATAAGGCGTGCATCAGGCACCTAAAGTTCTGATGGCAACGGAAAAGAAGAAGTTGAAATGCCGAAATTTAGATGATATTTCGCTCCTTGCAGTAGGCAATCAGTTGCGGGTTATTGCTGCAATCTAAGGCCGAACGCATTTGATGTAGGCGTTTTTCTACGGAGCTTAGGCCTACATCTTTGAGGCGCATTTTTTTGAGGCAGTCGGGAATTTCCTTTTGTTTTTTGCCTGTGGCCAACAATTGGATAATGGCTTTGTCGAGTTCGGTAAAGTCGTAGGTTCTTTCTTCCTGTCTAAGGTTTTTGGAAAGGAAGGTCCTGCCTTTATAAATATCGGCGATGGCCTCCTTGAGGTCCTGCATGTCGCGACGGCCTTTGGGCACATAGGCATTGATGCCAAGATTGTTGACCAGTTCCCTGGCTATTGAAGCTTTGTTTTCGACTGAAAAAACTAAAACTTTGATGTCGGATTGTGAAGCTTTTGCCGCGCTGATCAAATCTCTGCCATTGTCGATTGATGGCGTGTGGTTGGCTTCTTCGTCGAAAGAAAGATCGGTAATCAGCAGTTCGTAAGGCTCGCCATCGCGAAGGGCTTTTTTGATACGGCCTAGCGCAGTATCGCAATCATAAACATAATCGGTGTCGCTTAATTTGATCTGGAGGTCTTCTTCCAATATTTTGCGGACAGATATGCTGGCACTCGGATAGTCTTCGGCAATTAATACTTTTTTAAACATAAGCTAGGTTTTTGATGAAACAGGAAAAGAGAAATTGATGCTGAGTCCTTTCTCTGAACCGGTTTCAAAAGTAATTTGCCCCTGTAGGTTTTTTATACGGGTTTCCGTATTGCGAAGACCGTTGTTTGATTTTAATTCGCCCTTGATGCCAATACCGTTGTCATCATAAGTAATATAAAGCACGTTGTCCTGCTTTGCAAACTGGAGGGTTACTTCGCTTGCCTGGCTGTGCTTGCGCATGTTAACCAGCAGTTCCTGCAGGATGTGTATTACTTCGTCTTGTGCCGTTAGCTTTACTTCGTTCCATAAAGTGGCGGTGTTGCCAATGAGATGTACATGGACTTGATCGGTATGGAACGAATGCGCGAGGCTGGCTATTTTTTGATGAAAATGAGCAGTTGGCGCAAGTGGTTTTTCATAGGAAATGTCGCGCGATTTTTCGTAGAGGTCTTCTATCTCGTCGAGCAAAACTTCTTTGTCAATTTCGGGCTGGTATTCGATCTTGTTCATCACGCGGTAGAGGCCATTGGCTACAACATCGTGTACTTTTTTGGAAGTTTTGAGACGGCTTTCCCTGATGGCGTTTTCCTTCTCCATTTCCAGCCTTTGTTTTCTTTTGCGATACCAGAAAGTGCCTGCACCTAACAGGATGACCAAGGTAATTACCACATATGTTTTTTCGGTATTTTCTTTTTGGAGTTTAAGATTGTCTGCCCGATGTTTTTCTATTTCATATCGGATTGGTGCTAACTGATTCTTGTCATTGTTGCGAGCAGTTTCGAGGCTGTCTTTTAAAGGTTGATAGATATTAAAATATTTTATTGCTTTTGATGGGTTGAGCCTTATTAGTTTTTCTAAGGCATGGCTTTGATTATCGGGACTATTAGCTGCTTTTGCCATTAAATACATTTTATTGGCATAGAACAACGCTGAGTCCGGTTGCTTTTTTTCATAGAAATCTGCAAGATGAGCATAGCTAGAATTACGGCCTAAAATATTGTTTTCTTTCTCACGGATATTCAATGCTTCAATGAGTTCAGGAGCTGCATTATAATTAGAGTCTTGTAGCCATTTTGTTGTTGCAATATTGGTTTCTACGGTCGCGTATTGCTCTGGAAAAATATGGGTTTTATTCAAAATCTCTCCGTATATTTTTAAAGCAGATTCGTAATCTTTAAGTTCTCTATAAACGGTTGCCTTGTTACCTAAATAAGCCAACGAGTCGGATGAGTTTTTAGAAAATTTGATAGCTAAATCATAAAATTTTAAGGCATTTTTATATTCCCCTAATCGATAGGACGCAATTCCAAGATTGTTAAAATTAGACCTGATAAATACGTGCTGAGTTTCGTCTTTTTCATTAAAATACGACATTGCATTTAATGATAGTTCTTGTCCCCCGAGATAATCGTCTTTTTCGGTTGAAATGATGGCCATGTTTAAGAGGCTTTTGCCAACTCCAAGACTGTCTTTCTTTTCTGAAAAAACATTTTTGGCGATATCGAAATAAAAGAAAGCACTATCATAGACCTTTAAAGTATCTCTAAACTTAAAGGCTTTATCATAAAAGATGTTTTCTGTTTTTGGCTGTTTCTGTGGCGACTTTTGCGAACATGACGCTATAAACAGTAATGAAGATAGAAGCAAGATGAGGCGTTTCATGGTTCAATAGTTTACCCTAAATTATAAAAATAAACTATAGTGCAAATGAAGACGAGCACAGGTCAAATTGTGAGGGCAAAAAAATAAGGCGGTATTACCGCCTTATTTTTCTGTTGTTATGGTTTTGGTGGAGGAGTTTGGGTAGTGTCGCCACCTGTACCATCTTCACCTGAACCACCTTCGCCAGAGCCGCCGCTACCTGGGTCGCCAGTGCCTGGTTCATTGCCAGGATCGCCTGGGGTAGTTGAATTAACAGTTACGGTGCCGCCTTTGCATTGCGAATGGCGCATAGTTGGGTTTACCAATCCCAACAGGATGGCTATAAAAATCGGAATAATCATTTGGATAAAAATTTTAAGGTTAAAAAATTGGCCGCGCCCGAAACGGATCAGGAATTGGGCGTTGCCGTTGATTTTTTAAGAAGCGCTTCTTAAAATTTTTGGGAAGGGTTTTGAGCGTCTATCGCGGAAGCAGGCAACTGCTTCCCAAACCAGGTACAAACTCCCGCGATATTGGCTCTTTTTGGCAATCAGCTTTTTTAGAAGAGTTGTTCATAACGCAACTCCTTTTGCTGATTGTTGTCACAAATTTATGATGGATAATTTGCTGTATTTCAAATAATTCCGATAGTTCTTATATTGCTTAATTATTCCGTTAGAATTCCGGAAAACCGTAATAATTCCGAAAATTCCGGTGTATTTTTAGATCTTAATTTTTTTAAAATGCTCGATGATTACCCAGCGCAGGTCAAGGCGGCCTATCTAAAAATGTGTAGTGATGGTACGGTTTCTGTTAACTTAAAAAAACCAACCCCTAATAGTTTGCGACAAGAAAGTGTGGTGGTGTACAGAAGAAAAAATACACTGAGGGATAAGGACATTGTCTGCACATTTCTTGAGCTCAAGCACGAAGATAACTTAGAACCATTTATTAGGCAGGCTCGTCTAAACAAGTTCAGGGCGGTACAAAATTTCCTAACCAAGGATATACCAAATCCTCGGTATGACAATATTGAATTTATCGCTTGGCTCATTGATTTCAAATTAGACCTTAATGGCCAAGATCATTTGTCTACCGATAAAGAAAATACCATTCAGGGAGAAAAACCAATTGAGCAGGCAACGCTTGAAAAGGATGTTAATGATGAGTTGGAAAATGATGGAAGTGCCGAAGTATATCCGGACGAAAATAAAATTACTGAAGAAGTTGGCGAAGGGCAGGATAAGAAAGAAATAGAAAAAGAAGAATCCTTAGAACTAACCATCAAAAAGGAAGTAGAATATGGGAAGGGCAAACGCAAAAGGATATATGCTATTGCTGCCCTGTTAGCATTGTTTGGAAGCGGGGCCTATTTTGCGTTTAACTATAAACCCGATACAAATAATACAATACAGCCGTTCGTAACCACTGACTGCATGTACTGGGCCGGAGATCATTATGAACTAGTTGCTTGCAATTCGGCCGCTAGCCACGTGCAACACCAGATTCCCTTCGATGCCTTCGAATGGAAATACCTCAAAAAGATCAATTGTCCCGACACGCTTACCGACAATGACATTGGCAAGGTGTGGTACATGAAGGTGAAAAATGATATCGAACTGTATACCGCCAAAGGACGATATCCCCTCGATACCAATAGGGTTTTAAGGCCGCTCAGCAAATACATGTTGGACCAATATATTCCAAGGAAGAAAAAAGTAGCTTTTTTAGAGTGGGCATTGAAGGGAATTAGCGCCGTGGCCATTGTTGCTTTTCTAGGATTGATATGGGCGCTTTGGGCTAGGGCAAGCGCCAAAAAGGCGAAGCTTTCCAGTCCTTAAACTTCCCGTTTTTTGAAGGTATACTTTAATAATAAAATCGCAATAACGGCACAGCCAAACCTGAGCAGGTTGCCCGCCCAACCGGTAGCGGCCGAATCGGAAACCACAAAGACATTCCAAGCGGCGTTGAGCGAAACATGGAAAACAAAGCCGCTCCACAAGGTATAACCATCCAAATGGTTGAGGATGGCGAATAACATACCTCCTGAAAAGGTGATGAAAAACACTTGCAAAGCTAGGCCGGTACCACCACCCATGCCCAGCCAATGTACGCCACCAAACACGAGCGACTGCAGCAGTATGGCAGGCAATATTTTCCAGCCCAAGGCCTTGCGGACAAAAATGAACCCGAAGCCTCTAAACACCAATTCCTCGGCCAAAGGAAACAGCACCGAAAGATAGAGTAGATCAGCTGTGCCCAGTTCTTTGTTCAACTTGCTCGTTGCACCCAATCCAACCCAAAACGGCAAGGTTGCGGCCAAGGCCAGCAGAGGTCCCTGAAAACCGTTCCAGCACAAGCCCAAAGTCTTTATCAAGCTTTTTGAAGTTTGGGCTAATAATCCATAAGCCACCAGCAAGGCCAAAATTACGGCCAGTAAATTATCTACAATAGCGCCACCGTAAGGAATGGGCAAGCCTGGGATTTTAAAGCCCAGCCATTGGGCTATATCGCGGATTTCTAAAGCGCTTACCAGTGCCAATATTGTAGCTAAGCCTTTCAGGATCGTACTTGTTAAACTCGGTTTGTCGCTGGCCAGCAGTTCGTGTTGGTGTATTACTCTCATCGTTGTTTGTTGTGTTTTTCATTGACAAGATGAGCGGGGCATCAAAAAGGTTGCAAGCTGAAGAATGCGCGCAGGTATTGGATCGCTAATTGCGATTGCCTGCTTTAGCCTGGCGGATAGCCTGATTTTCTTTGAGGTTTAGCCGGTAAACAAAAGTTAACCTGTAACGGGCCGCGTTGGGGCTGTCCATGCGGTTGAGGGTATAATCGGCACCAGTGGTCACGCTCTTGAACTTGCGCAGGTTAAACAAATTGCCTACATCGAACAACAAGGTCGATTGATCCTTAAACAGGTTTTTGCCAATGCCAAAGTCAAGGTTGTGATTGGCCAATGTACGGGTTTGGGCATTGCTTTGGCCACCAACAAAACTGTAACGGGTTTGGATACTCAACTTGTTGGCAAACTTGAGCTGGCCGCTCAACCTGCTGGTGAGTACATGGCCTTCGTGGTCAAAATCCTGCAATTGGTACTGCCCTTTTTGTGTAAAGCTGTAGGCATTCATTTCCAAATTGAGCTGTAGCCACTTGATAGGGTTGTAAAGCAAGGAAAGCTCTATACCCTTGCGTGTCTCACGCTGGATGTTAACCGGGGAAGTGATGAAGATATTGTTCT
>JBCNPG010000143.1:0-6877 GCA_039593445.1 Pedobacter sp. | reverse complement strand
GTATTTACCTTATTGCCGTTCGCATCGGTGGCAGTTAGCGATAAGGTATAGGTTCCACCCTGTGTTGGTGTTCCTGTAATTTCTCGTGTAGTGGTATTAAAGCTTAATCCCGGAGGCAAATTAGTAGCCACATAAGTATAAGGAGCAGTGCCTCCGCTTACTGCAGGCAGGGTTTGCGTTGGATAGGCAACCCCTACTGTGCCGTTGGCCAGCGTAGCTGTAGGCAACGATAAGGCACCAATTACCTTTACCGGATAAGTATTCGTAGCCGTTTTTCCGGTACCATCGGTTACGGTTACGCCAATGCTATAATTGCCCGATTGGGTTGGCGTTCCGGTTATTTGTCTGGTTGCCGGATTAAAGCTCAAGCCCGGAGGCAGATTGCTGGCTACATAGGTATATGGACCGGTACCGCCCGTAGCAGCCGGAATGGTTTCAGTTGGATAGGCAACGCCTACATTGCCATCGGCTAGGGTTTTGGCGGGCAACACCAGTGGATCTACCACTTTAATGGTATAGTTAGCCGTAGCCGTTTTTCCATCAGCATCGCTTGCATTTAAAGTTAGCGTATAAGTTCCTGCCGTGGTTGGCGTTCCGGTTATTTCCCGAGTGGCCGGATTAAAGCTCAAGCCCGGAGGCAAGTTGCTGGCCGAATAGGTATAAGGTGTGGTACCTCCGGTTGCAGGCAATAAAATCTGGGTTGGATAAGGCGTGCCGACCGTTCCATCAGAAAGTGTGGTGGTGGCTAATACCAATGGATCTTTTACCACAACTGTATAATTGGTTGTCGTGGTGTTGCCATCGGCATCGGTAACATTAATGGCCACTACAAAAGTGCCCGATTGGGTCGGTGTTCCTGTTATTTCCCTGGTAGCTGGGTTAAAGCTCAAACCTGGAGGCAGGTTGGTGGCCACATAAGTATAAGGCGTACTTCCTCCCGTAGCCAACGGAATAACTTGAGTCGGATACAAAGTTCCAACAGTACCATTAGGCAAGCTTGCGCCAGGCAAAACCAAAGTTGGTGTTATTTTTAAGGTGTACGCTGCCGTAGCTGTACAGCCCTTGCTGTCGGTTGCCGTAATATTAAAATTAAAAGTACCTGCCGCAGTTGGCGTACCCCCTATTTGTCCGCTGGCCGATAACATTAAACCTGCAGGCAAATTGCTTCCCGCCGCCAACGCATAGGTAAAAGCGGGTGTACCGCCGGTGGCCGCCGTAATTTGTTTAGAGTAGGCCGAACCGATCGTTCCATTGGCCAAGGTAGTGGTGACAAAAGTAATTTGCGGATTAACCGTAACCACAATTGGCACCCTTACCGATTCATCGGTACAGCCAATTCTCCTGGCGGCTACGTAATAGGTTTTATCGGCTGTTAAAGCCGGAGTAGTAAAAGTTGCGCTGGTGGCCAAAGCACTGCCTCCATCGGCTACATCATACCAGCGAAGCTCGTTATTGGCACCAGTGGTTGCACCGAGCACTGCAGTACTGTTATAACAGGCATTGACAGCGTTAGACTGTGGCGCTGTAAACGTTGGTCTTGGCGCGGTGCTGGTTATGCCATATAAATTAATGGTTTGGGTTAAACCAACATTGAGCAAGGAGTTGAGCGTTATTTTTACACGATCGAAAGCTAAACCCGGCGAGAATGGAATATTAGTCACTTGACCAGCGTTAAGCAGTCCCAACAGATCCAGGCTCAACAAATTGTTCAAATTAGTGGTATATACTTGCACGGTGCCATTATAGGCCGTTACCTGTGTATTATTCAATAAACCCGCGCTTAGCAAAGCCGGATTAACGCGAAGACGGATATTGAACTCATCGCCTGCTTGCGAAGGAATAGCAAAATAAACCGTTTGGCTGATAGAACCTGCAACGCCTAAGGCACCCAAACTGATTTCAGAAAAATTAGTCTGATCTGCATCAATCGCATATTGAGGATTGGTTACTCCTGCCTTGCCCAAGCCCAACAGGTCGACCGTAAGGCCGCTGCCCTCGTAACTCGTAGCAAATGCGCTGGCACAGCCGGTAGTACCAGATGTATAAAACGCATAATAAACCTTGGTACTGTATGGTGAACTTAGCAATAAAGCATCTGTCCTATCTTTAAGATATACCCTATCATATGATTGGCTTGGCGTGATCGCCAAATAAAAAAAGCCGTTCGCATCTTTGATCAGACGCAGATCGGCATTTCCAAATCCTGAGCTACTTATCCCGGAGACCACCGTATTTCCTGATGAGTTCCGGGCCCCGACCTCAAAATAATGGTCGCCGAGCGCCACATTCCCGACCACCGAAGCCAGCGCACTGCCCAAATTGCCGCCCAACAACACATTGAGCAGGGAAGCATCTCCGTCAATGCGCAAAAAGGTGGTGGTATTTGCCGGTACGGTGGAAGCAAACTGAAGCTCCAGTTCTCCGCTATATTTGCCCAAACCTAACGCTGCCCCTCCATACGATTTAACCGTAGCGAAAGTATTGCTGCTATTTGTTGCATTTGTTGCATCGTCTACCTGTGGAGACTTTACGGTAGCAATTGTAGCATAAATTCTGGTTTGCGCATACGATTTGGAAAATAGCAGCGTTATAATAGTAATTTGTAGCAGAAAAGCGATCCATCTAATAGACCGAAGGTTAAAAGTAGATATCGATTTCATAAAATAGGGATTATATTGCGTTATTCTGATGCAATTTTAAGCAGCAAACCACCTTGCTTTGCCATTCGACTTGTTCATTAGAACACAGCCGTACCATACTATTGTTCATTTTATTCATTTTGTATTGTTCACGACCGAACAAAAAGTGCTTGAACAAGGCTATATTTCTTTATTATAATGCATTAGGCCACTTTTTAGACAAAAGCGATAGATAATTGCTGAATAATGCAATAATGCTGAACATTGATTTTCTTTTAAGTTAAGTCTTATCTTCGCGTGAAATCGATTGCAACACGCTACAAAATGACTCAATTTATTTTAGATGAACTCAGGCATTTAATTCTAAAAAAAGTTGGAATCCGTGTGGTCTGTCCTTCAGACTGCCAAGTTATTGCATTGGCCATCAGCAAAAAAGTAAACAAGAGCATCAGCGAAACCACTATTAAAAGGCTATTCGGCTTTGCGGCCATCCACCACCAGTTTTCAAAATTCACCATCAATACGCTCCTAGAGTATGTAGAGAACGACGATACCCATGCCGTAACAGATGCCGCCATTAACGGCAGTCCGTTTACCGGCGACAAGGATTGGGATTACTTGATTGCCAAAGCCAGAGCGCTTTCAGAAAGCACCATCAAACGTATCATAACGCAAAGCGAAATCCCCTACCACCTTACCATCAACAGAAAATTTGCCGAACACGATTTCAACTATTTCTATTCTTCCAATTATATTTTTACGGCATTCATTGCCCAGGCAGGCTATGGCAAAAGCATACTGCTTAGCCACTTGGTACAAAATCTTTTCTTGAAGCCCGGTGCAAAATATGCGCAAGACGTTGTGCTGTTCTTGCATGCCGAAAGGATTTTCAACGTTGAAACCGATTCACAAAACCTGGAAACGGAGCTGCAAAAACTCTTGGGCTTATCCGTAGAAAAAGATATCATTACTTATTTTAATGAGCAGCATGCCAAAAACGGTAAAAAACTGGTGCTCATTTTTGATGGTTTCCAAGATATTTTAAGAAGAAGTGGCCTTAAACCCAAAATATTCGACAGCATTGTGAAAATGCTTTGCGACTTGGAGGGCAGTCCCGCCATTAAACTGGTGTTGAGCATGCGTTCCTATGCCTGGAAACGTTTTTATCAAAACATCCGCCACTCGCATTACTTAAAAAGCAAATGGTTTGCCGGAAGCTACTTCAGGTCGATAGAACAATCGAACGTACCTACATTTACAGAGGCGGAAGTAGACATTTTGTTCGGCAAAATCAGCTCCTTCCCTAGCAAGCACCTCAATCAGGAACTCAAGTATCAGCTCAAATACCCATTCCATATCTCCTATTTTTATGAGCTGAAAAACCTATATCCGGAGAATGAATACCGCACCAATCTTGTTTTTTATGAGATGACCCTGCAGCATCTTTCCAAGAAAATCTATTCATCCAAACATTCGGTCGAGAAGCTTATTCTCTGCAAGCAGTTGATCCAGTTGAGCGACTACGGCCTGAAAGGCAATAGAGTAGACAAGAGTTTGCTGATGGATGAATTTACGGTATTCAGGGATGCTTATATGGAACTTTTGCTAGATGGGTTGCTGATCGAAGAGCAGCACCATGAACATGGCTTCCCGATAGAATTGGTGCGTTTTATCCATCCGCATATTTTCGAATATTTCTTATTTAAGGAAACACTCGAACGTCATCAGGACCAGATGAGCCCTGCTTTCTTCGAGGCTATTGTTTCGGGCTACAGCAACAATAAGCTGGCCCTGCCTCTTTTAAAATGGGCTACTTTCTTTACCATTAAAAACGGCGATTTCGATCCGATCATATCCATACTGAACCTCAAACTGGGCAGATGGGAAACCAATCAGCTGATGCTCTTCATGGCTGAGCAGTTCAATTACCAGCTCCAGAACGAACCCGATAACCTGAACGGATTAAAAAAGCACAATATCCATCAGGAACTGCTCGGGAAGTTCGCGGAGATAGATTTTATCGACCCCAGTTATTGCAACCTGCTCAAAATCTTTAGCGAAATAAGCCAAGACGAAGAAGTAAGGGCTGTGTATTATTCGATGGTATTTGTTTTCGATAGTCTCTCGCTACAGGCAAATAGATTGCAGCAACACATCGAAGCATTTGATGCAGCGACACATCCGCTCAAAAACTGGCCGATACACCCCGCTACGTTTGGCACGCTCTTGCTGCAGCTGCTGAACGGTGAAGATATTAACGAAAATCCGGTTTTTGTACAGTTCGACCTCGAAAACAAGGGCAAGGCACTCCTGGCAAAAATGTCGGGTGCACCACAATATATCTGCAGCCTATTTTTATTGCTGCTGAACTGGCTGAACGGCAACCTGCACCAAGTGATCGACCTGATCAATTCGATCAAGGATTTTAAGCAATCAGGTACCATTTCAGACTATTACTCCATTTACATGCTCCATGTGCTGGCCTTGGCCTATTCAAAAAGCGGCAATACCAAAAAAGCCGACCAGTTGGAACGGATCCTGAACCATATTCACGAACATCCGCTAAGGCCGGATACCAGCCCATGCGCCAAAGACCTGCAGCAACTGGTGCTGGCCCAGCAATACCTGAACAAGAACAATTACGAACAGGCACTTTTGCATGGACATGAAAGCGTTGAACGCTATAAGAAGAACCATTGCCTGGCCCTACAAATGATTGCCTATCAGGTATTAATCAGAACCTATCTGGAAATAAAAGACATAGACAAGGCCAACGAATACCGTTATATCGTACTTTGCCTGCTCGACGAAAAAAAGATCCATTCCAATCTTTTCAGTTTTCAGGCCATTGTTTCCAACAGCATCAGCAACCCCTAAAAACAAAAGTGAACAAAGCCCAATGCTAATGAACAGCTTTGTTCAGGCTATAAAAAGCGCATTCAACTTGAACAAAAAGAACGTATACAATATGGCCATATCTATGGTTATTTGTAAGCATAAGATTAATGCTGATGCTACGTTTAAGGTATATCATAGGACTTTTTCTCATTGTTCTGGGTTTAAACTCGAATGCTCAAACCGGATGCCTGCTACCCAACAACACCCTTTATACTTCGCAGGTAGACCCTGGTTTGCTCAATACGGTTTTAGCCCTATTGGTTGGTTCTACCCCTATTTATTATTCCTCTCCAACTGTTACATTAACCGATCCGGGCACCTGTTCGTGGGTAGCTACCACAGGTACGGTTGCCTGCAAGGTTTGCCCTGCGGCTTACAACAGCCTTGCGGGATTGCTTACGGGTTGTTCAGTTAGTTTTGTTGACGGGTTACAGGCAACCTATGTCATGGATTGCGACATCGACGACCATGCCTGGGCGTTAGTGCTGGGAGCCAGTGCGCTGGGAGTTTTCCTCATCAAACGGAAAGGACTGGTTTAAGCCAAACAAAATCAATGTTAACTTCCAAAAGTCTGCTTAACATAATCATAATATGGATTTGAGTGCCCAATAGCCTAATTTTGGAAAAAATCCTATTTGATTTCATGAAAAAGCATAAAGTAAAAACCCTCCTTAAGGTTTCCCGAAAGAACGCGAAAAAAGATATTCAGGCAGATTTAACCAAAGCTTTACAAGAAGTAACCAGCAAGTTTGGAAAAAGCTCTAAAAAGTTGGAAAAAACCATTAAAAGAAGCGCCGAAAAACTAGCCAAAGAATTGGCTAAAGCACTAAACCTGCAACCTGAAGGCCTTGAAGAAGCCAAAGAAGCGCCTGCAGTGGCAAAAACCCAAAAAGCCCTGGCCGAAAAAGCAGGTTCCAAGTCTGCCAAAGCCAAAGCACCAAAAGAAGCTCCGGTAGAATCCTAATCCAAATCGATAAAAAAAGCCTCAGTCACATCCGTAACTGAGCCTTTGCGAGGTCATTCCAATGTTCAGGGCAACCGCACGGTCGGCATCACTGAAAAGCCGGCGGCTGACATGCTTGAACGTATGGAAAAGGCATACGGGTTCAAGCCGCCTTCGCATCATGGCCACGACGCGGTCAAGACCATGCAATCCATCGCGGCCGGCCAGTCGAAGGCATTGTTCTGCCTTGGCGGCAACTTCGCCGTCGCGCTTCCCGATCCGCAAGCGTGCTTTGCCGCGATGCGCAAGCTGGACCTGACGGTCCATATCAACACCAAGCTTAATCGCAACCATCTGCTTGTTGGCAAGGCGTCGTTTATTTTCCCGTGTCTGGGTC
>JBCNPG010000142.1:0-6899 GCA_039593445.1 Pedobacter sp. | reverse complement strand
TTTTCAGTTGCGAAGAAATGATATCCAGCACAAAGAATAAACCTACCACGTTGATACCATGGCTCAGCATCTGTACCATAGCGCCTTGAAGACCTTGCGTATTCAGCGCAAAAATACCTGCCGCAATTAGCCCAACGTGACCAATTGACGAATAAGCCACCAATCTTTTGGCGTCTTTTTGCGTAAAGGCGATCAGCGAGGCATATACAATACCAATTACCGATAAGATCATGGCCAGACTGGTCCAGTCTTGTACGCCTTGCGGCACCACTGGCAACAACCACCTGATTACGCCGTATATACCCATTTTCAACATAATACCAGACAACAGCATAGTACCCGCTGCCGGAGCTTCGGTATAGGTATCGGGTTGCCAAGTATGGAAAGGGAAAATAGGCATCTTAATGGCAAAGGCAATGAAAAAGGCCCAAAAAACCCATCCCTGCTGATAGCTATCAAGGTTTAAGGCATAAAATGCATTGATATCAAAATTATGGGCTGGGTTTTGCAGGTACAGGTAAATCATGCCCAAAAGCATGAACAAAGAACCCGCAATGGTATACACAAAAAACTTCATGTTGACCTTAATGCGGTCTTTGCCACCCCACATGGCGCAGATGAAATAGATCGGTATCAAAGCCGCTTCCCAGCCAATGTAGAACAAGAACGCATCAAACGAGGTAAATACCAACAAAAGGCCGCTTTGCATAAACAATACCAAGGCATAAAAAACATTGCTGTTTTTATAATCTTGCTTAAAGCTGGCCAAAATGATTAAAGGCATTAAAATATTGGTCAATAGCACGGTAATCATGCTAATGCCGTCAATACCGACGTGAAAATTGATTCCAAATTGTGCTATCCACGGACAGTTGATTACAAACTGCGTACTGGCATCGGGGGTAAACTTGCACAACAGCCCTATGGTTGTTGCCAGCGAGAGGATGGAAAACACCAAGGCCGTTTGCTTAGCAGTTCTTTTGGCTAAAGCAGCTGTGACAATGGCACCAATTAGTGGTAAAAATATAAGTATTAAAAGTTCCATTTATTTTGTTTAGCCAATGTTAAGAGATGGATAAATAGGTGTACAACAATAAGGCAATGATGCCGAACACCATCATAAAGATATAAAAGCCTACATTTCCAGATTGCATCAGGCGAAGGTTCTTGCTGCCTTCAGTGGCTGTCCAACCCAAGCCGTTTACCAGGCCATCAATCACTTTCTTGTCTATAATGCGATAGAAGAACCTAGAAAAAGCATCCAATGGTTTTCTGATGATGGTATCATAAATCTCATCCAAATAGAATTTGTGATAAGACAATTTGGACAATGCCGACCTTTTACCTTCATCAGGCACTGGTATATCGGCATTTTTCACATATTTTACATAGGCAAAAATCAAAGCAATAACAGCCGCGCCTACCGAAGCCGCCATCAGGCCGATTTCGGTTCCATGATCCAAGCCCAATTCCTGTGGCTTAATACCCGCACCAGCTAGCCAGTGTGCCAACCATTCGTTGCCTCCGGCAAAATGTGGCAGGTTGATCAATCCGCCAATGGCCGCTAAGATAGCCAACACAATAAGCGGGAAGGTCATTACACCCGGTGATTCATGAACATGGCCTTCTTCGTGATGCGTACCACGATATTTGCCAGAGAAAGTCAAGAACATCATCCTGAACATATAGAACGAGGTTAAGAAAGCGGTCAGCAAACCTACTCCCCAAAGAACCGGACTGTGCTCAAAGGTATGTGCCAAGATCTCGTCCTTCGAGAAGAAACCCGAAAACGGCGGCAAGCCGGCAATCGCGATGGTACCAATCATCATGGTGGCAAAAGTGATCTTCAATTTAGACCTTAAACCGCCCATGTGGCGCATATCCTGTTCGTGGTGCATGGCATGGATAACCGAACCAGCGCCCAAGAACAACAGGGCTTTAAAGAAAGCGTGGGTTAGCACGTGAAAGAATGAACCGGTATAAGCACCAACACCCAGCCCCAAGAACATGTAGCCCAACTGCGATACGGTTGAATAGGCCAATACCTTTTTGATATCGGTTTGGGTCAGTGCAATCAAGGCCGCGATTAATGCGGTAGCCGCTCCTACAATAGCGATGATATTTTGCGTAATCGGCGCTAAATCGAACAATACGCTCGAGCGGGCAATCATGTAGATACCAGCAGTAACCATGGTGGCGGCGTGGATCAAAGCCGAAACCGGCGTCGGACCAGCCATCGCATCAGGCAACCAGGTAAACAAAGGCAGCTGCGCCGATTTACCACAAGCACCGATAAACAACAGGATAGTAATTGTGATTATTGTGGCATCATTAGAAACAAATTTAGACGCTGCAGGGAAGATTTGGGCAAACTCGGTACTGTTAAAATTTGCAACCAGCATAAATACACCGATCAAAAAGCCCAAATCGCCAATACGGTTCATTACAAAAGCCTTTTTGGCCGCGCTTGCATAGCTCTGGTTGGTGTACCAGAAACCGATGAGCAGGTAAGAACACAAACCTACGCCTTCCCAGCCAATAAACATGACGATATAGTTTGAACCCAAAACCAAAATCAGCATGAAGAAGATAAAGAGGTTCAAATAGCTGAAGAACTTGCCGAAACCAGCATCTTCGTGCATGTAGCCGATGGAGTAGATATGGATCAAAAAGCCGATACCCGTAATGATCAGCAACATCACCGAGCTTAGCGGATCGAGTAGGAAAGCCAGCGGGATATGTACATTGCCGGCACTGATCCAATCGAAAAGCACCACATTGATTTGTTTTTCGGTGCCGTTGCTTAATTGAAAAAACAAAAATACGCTCAGTACAAAAGAGGCAAATACCACACCGCTTCCGATAAAGCCAACCAGGCCTTTGCTCAGCGTATTTCGACCAAGGCCATTAATTACAAAGCCTAAAAGCGGAAGCAAAGGAACCAGCCAAAGTAAATTATTCATCATTCCTATTCTATATAATTACCACTTAAGGCGATTTAACACATTAATATCTATCGACTGTGTATTTCGGTAAACCATGACGATGATACTCAATCCCACGGCCACCTCGGCCGCGGCCAAAGCCATAATAAAAAATACAAAAACCTGTCCTGATGGGTCGTTATGGTGAACCGAAAAGGCGGTTAGCAACAAGTTTACGGCATTCAGCATCAGCTCTACCGACATAAAGATCACGATGGCATTTCTACGGGTCAATACCCCGATTACACCAATTGTGAAGATAATGGCACACAACCAGATATAATGGTTAAGCGGCACATCCTTCATATTTTGAAACAAACTATCCATTTTGCTTTTCTTCCTTTTTAGTTAACAATACGGCACCAACCATTGCGGTAAGCAATAAGATTGACGACAACTCAAATGGCAACATAAACGGGCCAAACAGTTCCTTGCCCAGGTTTTTTACCAAGCCCAGACTTGGGTTCTGCAATACCAGCGGGCTATTGATCGAAACCGCTTTGAACGATCCGATTAAAGTTACACCCAAGCAGCCTCCGGCAATTACACCAACGATTTTGATGAGGTTGGATTTGTTGGGTTCGTTCTCTTTGTTCAGGTTCAGCAACATGAGCACAAAGAGAAACAATACCATAATTGCCCCCATATAAACGATAAAGTTTACCACGGCCAGGAACTGGGCGTTCAATAATACATAGTGCACGGTAAACGTAAAGAAGGTAAGTATCAGGTATAGCACGCTGTGGATGGGATTTTTAGAGAAAATCACCAGCAGCGAGAAAATGACACTGAGTGCAGCTACAAAATAGAATACTTGTGTACCCATTAATTCTTTGTTTAGTTATTTTCGCCACGTTTTTGCGAGGCACGAAGCAATCTCATTTTTAAACCGTTGCTTAGGATTGCTCCTTTCCTTGCAACGGCTGTTTCTTATTTGGTCTCCAGCGGAGCTTCTACCAATTTGTCCTTGCCGTAGATAAAATCTTTGCGCAGATAGTCAGACGGAACAATTGGTCCGTCCAAATAAATGGCCTCTTTAGGACAGGCTTCTTCGCACAAGCCACAGAAAATGCAACGCAGCATATTGATTTCGTAAACAGCTGCATATTTCTCTTCGCGGTACAAATGCTTTTCGTCGTTTTTGCGCTCGGCCGCGATCATGGTGATGGCTTCTGCCGGACAAGACAAAGCGCACAAGCCACAGGCCGTACAACGTTCCCTGCCTTCTTCGTCTCTCTTTAAAGAGTGCATGCCACGCCAGTTGATCGAGAACTCTCTTTCTACCTCAGGATACCTGATGGTAGCGCTTTTCTTGAAAAGGTGGCTGAAAGTTGTGCCCAAGCCTTTTAATATCGTTGGTAAATACACGCGCTCGGCCAAGTTCAATGGCTTTTGCTCCAGTACTTTTTTCTTATTGCTTAATGATTCCATTGCTCTCCCTTTTAAAATTGACGTAAGGCAATCCAAATTCCTGTAATGATGATATTGACAATAGCCAACGGGATCAGTCCCTTCCATCCTAAATTCATCAGCTGGTCATAACGGAAACGCGGAATGGTCCAACGTACCCACATGAAGAAGAAGATGAATATAAATATCTTGATAAAAAATATGAACGTTCCGAACAAGGCGGCTGCATTTGGGCTCCAATGTGCTGCTACAATATCCATGAAAGGATAATTGTAACCCCCAAAATAAAGCGTAACCATTACGGTTGACGAAACGAACATGTTGATATACTCGGCAAACAGGTAAAAACCTAGTTTCATCGACGAATACTCCGTGTGGTAACCACCGATCAGCTCGGTTTCACACTCCGGCAAATCGAATGGCGCACGGTTGGTTTCGGCAAAAGAGCATACCATAAAAATGATAAAGCCCAATGGCTGATAAATTATGTTCCAATGCCAGCCATGCTGCTGCGCCACAATTTCCTTTAAGCTCAGCGTATTGGTTACCAACAACAGGGCGATGATGGAAAGACCCATGGCCACCTCATAACTAATGTTTTGCGATGCCGCGCGGATGGCACTCAACAACGAATATTTGTTGTTGGAAGCCCAACCACCGATCATTACGCCATAAACGCCCAATGATACCACCCCAAAGATGTACAAAACGCCTACGTTGATATCGGTTACCTGCAAAGGCACCGTTTTGCCACCAATGGTTAAGTCTTGCCCCCAAGGAATAACCGCCGTACCAATACAGGCACAAAGCATGGCCAAACCAGGGCCAACCATAAACAGCCATTTACTTGATGTTGCAGGAACAATCTCTTCCTTCATGAACATCTTAATGCCATCGGCCAATGGCTGCAGGATACCAAAAGGTCCGGCTCTGTCTGGTCCAAGCCTATCTTGCAAGAACGCGGCCACCTTGCGCTCGGCATAAGTAGAATACATGGCAATTACCAAACTGATGGCAAATAAAATGGTTACCAGTATAAATTTTTCGATTACAAAGTTGATATCCATTAGAATTTAGCAGTTTTTTCTAGTTCTATTTGATTGGCTTTTTGCAGCGCCAAGTTCTCTTTAATAACCGGTAGCGGCTTAAAGGTTTCGTAGTGGTTAGATGAAATTACCGAAGTATCTGGAATATGCGTTGGATGTTCGATTACCCAATCGGCAGTATTTTTCTTCTCAAAACGGCAGGTATTGCAGATGAATGATTCAACTTCGCCGAACTGGTCTTTGCGGGCAGTAACACGCAATACATCTTCGCCTTTGTACCAAAGGGTTACCTTGCCATTGCATTTTTCATGGTCGCAATCGCGATGCGCATCTACAGGTTTGGTAAACCATACCCTGTTTTTGAACCTGAAGGTTTTATCGGTTAAGGCACCCACCGGGCAAACGTCGATCACGTTTCCTGAAAAATCGTTATCAACCGCAGTTTGGATGTAGGTAGAAATTTCTGAGTGGTCGCCACGGTTCAAGATACCATGTACGCGTTTATTGGTGATCTGATCGGCCGTGAACACGCAACGATAGCACAAAATGCATCGGTTCATGTGCAATTGGATCTTATCGCCAATGTCTATCCGATCAAAAGTTCGACGCTCAAACTCATACCTGGTCTTTTGCAAGCCGTGCTCATAGCCCAAATTTTGCAAATCGCACTCGCCAGCCTGGTCGCACACCGGACAATCTAAGGGGTGGTTGATCAACAAGATCTCCACCACGCCACTTCTGGCTTCCAAAACCTCTGGTGAGGTAATGTTTTGCACTTCCATGCCATCCATCACTGTGGTACGGCACGAGGCTACCAGCTTAGGCATAGGGCGAGGATCTTTTTCAGAACCTTTGCTCACCTTTACGATACAGGTACGGCACTTGCCGCCGCTGCCTTCCAGCTTGGAATAATAGCACATGGCAGGAGGAACGATATCGCCACCTATTTGCCTTGCTGCATTTAGGATGGTAGTTCCTGGGGCTACCTCTACTGTTATTCCATCTATAGTTACTTTAACTAAATCGCTCATGGTTAAAGATTTTCCTGTTTAACTTCCACTGCTTTCTCTATCGGCACTGCATAATTGGCTATGCCATAATTTTGTTGCTGGCTCTTAACCGGTTCTTTCACATGCCATTCAAACTCATCTCTGAAGTGTCTGATGGCACTGGCTACCGGCCAAGCGGCCGCATCGCCCAGCGGACAAATTGTATTTCCTTCTATTTTCTTAGACACATCTACCAGCAAATCGATATCGCTCATTTTTCCGTGTCCGTATTCTAATCTGTGCAATACTTTTTCCAACCAACCCGTTCCTTCACGGCAAGGCGAACATTGTCCGCAGCTTTCATGATGATAGAAACGCGAAAAATTCCAAGTATTTCTTACGATGCACTGATCTTCGTCAAATGCGATGAAACCGCCAGAACCCAGCATGGTTCCTGTAGCGAATCCACC
>JBCNPG010000141.1:0-6916 GCA_039593445.1 Pedobacter sp. | reverse complement strand
GGTGCCATTTCTAACATAGAAGCTACCTACTCGGCTTTAAGGGGCAGTCTTTTAAGCATCAACCCCACATTAATCTTTACCAAAGACGATGGAAAAGACACCACCAAATACACGTATGCCTGGTACAGCATCGACGAAAGCGCCTTGCCAATTACCAAAAAAACAATAGCCACTACACGCAACCTGAATTGGACGGTGACCCTGCCTTCGGTCAATACACCCTACACCATCATTTACGAAGTGAGGGAAGTAAGCTCGGGCATTATTTACCGCAAATCCTGCAAACTCACGGTAACCACCAACATTGCCGATGGATGGCTGGTGCTTAACGACATCAACGGTACAGCCAGGCTAGATTTCTTCAATTACCTGAGCGCAAGCAACGATTTTCAGGTATATACCGATTTGCTGGCCAGCCAAAGTACGCTTAAATTGACAGGAAAACCCAAGTTGGTTTACTTTTTCCAGCGTCGCGACCCATTTTCGGCGGTTATTGCGCGATCAATTTTCATCGGTACAGACCAAAGCACCTTTGCCATCAATACGCAAAATAATACCTTTAGCACTTTTGCCAACATTTCTACCCTCATGTCTTCTTACTCGCCTCCACCTTATTATGCTGAAAGAGTGGCTGCGCAGGCCTCTTCTTACCTGGCCTACCTTCTCGACAGCAATGGAGAACTGTATTTCGAAAATGCAACTGTAGGCAATGCCTTTGGCACCAGGGTAAACAAAACCAGTGCTGGGGTAAACTTTAGGATTTCGCCTTACTTTGCTGAGGCTTATAGGTATGGCGTTACCTATGCCCTCATGTATGACATCGACAATAAGCGCTTTATGGAGCACAAAAGTTCCAATAACTCGTCGTCGGTACCCGTTACCGCTTCTACGCTATTTACACCGGGCAACATGGGGATGGACCTGTTATATATGGCTTCTACACCGGCCATTTCCGGCCAGACTTTTGCGCTCTTCAAAAACACGGCGAACAAGATTTTCTTGGCCAGAATAGTGTGCAACGCGACGACCTTCTCGCCTCAGGCCTTCGATGAAATTACAACAGCACCTGAAATGAACGGCGCTACGCAATTCGCCATCGACCCTACCGAAGGCTACATCATGTATGTATCGGGATCAAAAATCTACCGCTACAATCCTTTCGACAAGTCTAACACCATGGTACTTGATTTGGGAAGCAAAAAAATCGCCTTGATCAAATACCAAAAAATGACCTACCTGCCAACCAATACCCGATATGCCGAATATGCCAAAAAACTGATCGTTTGTACCTACGATGAGGGCAGTCCAAACACTTCGGGCGTAATGGACCTGTACAACGTACCGAGTTTAAACGGTGCATTGAGCTTGTATAAATCATTTACCGGACTTGGCAAGATCGTAGATGTCAGCTACAGGGAATAAGCTCCACAACTATCAATCAATTTACTAAAATCAAACTTGCTATTGAAAATAGCTATCAAAATACGAACACATGAAAATCAATAAAATTTTTACGGCCATCCTATTAGCCACGTTCTCGTTAACCAGTTTCGCACAAAATCCCGTGCAGGTAAGAGGACTGCTCAAATCCAAGCGCAACACTGTCAAATTATTTAAGGTGAATAATGGCAAGCTGGCAGAAATCGCCAACGTAACCACCAACAAAGCTGGCCAGTTTGGTTTGATGTTCTATCCAGAATACGAAGGCGTTTACGTGATCGGAATGGGCAACGATTTATCGGGAACCGATAACTACAGCTTCTATTTCAAGGCTGGCGACCAGCTTGATGTAACCCTGAACGATTCTACCTATGTTTTGAACGGCAAGCTCAATTCAAAAGAAAACGTGGTTATGGAGCAATGGAAGAACCTCACCTATCCACTTTACAAAAAGTCGATCAATTTTTTCCGTGCCGGCAACAGTACGTTCATGGATTACTTTCCGCAACAGGAAGAAATAGTGGCCAAATCGAAAACATTCCTGGCCGGAAAAGCTACCGGAAATGCCAAATTCGACAAGCAGATCAAAAACATCATGGAAATGGACCTGACCAACTTTGCCACCAATTTCCTCAATACACCTCGCACTGCGCATCCATCAGTAGAGGAATACAGCGCCTTTTACAGCACTTTAAAAGCACCTAAAATTGCGCAGACTACCGACAAAGTATATAGCTATCCGTATGGACAACGCGTGTTGTCGTCTCTGATCAGTGTGAATATGCGCCAGGATGACAAAGCCTATAAACCAGGCTTGGAAGGTATCGCGATCTTCAATTCCTATGTACCTAACGATACCTTAAAAGGCGATATCGCCCTCGATTTCATTTCAAGGTATAAAACCTACGACGAGTACAAGGAGGCAATGAACGTATACGAAAAGTATATATTGACCAAAAGCCAAAAAGAGAAAAGCCAGGCTTTAATGTCGCCATTGCTGACCTATAAAGCCGGCACCGATGCCTTTCAGTTTTCCTATCCCGACAAGGACGGCAAGACCGTTACTTTGGCTAGCTTAAAAAACAAGGTTGTATTGGTGGATGTATGGGCAACGTGGTGCGGTCCGTGCAAAGCTGAAATCCCTTATTTGAAACAACTGGAGAAAGATGTAGAAGGTCAGCCAATCCAAATCATCAGTCTGTCTACCGACGATCCGAAAGACAAGGAAAAATGGTTAAAAATGATCAAGGACGAAAACCTGGGAGGTTTGCAATTATTTGCAAACGGTCCAAGCAACGAATTTTCCAAATACTATAAAATCAACGCCATTCCGCGCTTTTTGGTGTTCGATAAAAACGGAAAGATCGTAACCGTGGATTCGCCACGCCCATCAGATCCGAAACTAAAGCAACTCTTATTGGCTGAAGCCGCAAAATAAAGGTTAGAGGTTGTCAATGGGTATCCGTATCCGTTGGCGCCTCTTTTTTATTTCCCCTCCAACTTTATTCTATATCCATGAAAAGAATATACAGGGCTTCTTTTTGCCTATTATTTTGCCTGTTCAGCATTAGTTCTCTTGCCCAAAGCAAGGCTGATGTCCTGATCAAGCAGTTAAACCTGATGTTTAAGCACAAAAATGCCGATACTTTACAAAGTTCGCTAAGCGCCGATTTTTCGATTGCTGCTTATACCATGCCCTACGCCCAAAAGCTTTTGAAAATCGTTGTAGCGAATTACTCTTGCGACTCGGTACAGCTGCAGAGCGAAAGCAAACAAGGCAAGCTCATTAAGCTCGACCTAATTCCCTATTATAAAGGAAAAGCCGCCAAGCCAGAGGTTTATATGACAGATGAGCAATACAAGCTTTGCTATGCCACCGCATTCGATGCCTTGTATGGCATGAACCGCTATCAAGTTTCTAAACTCCGTGCCAAAATACCTTTCGAATTAGAAAATGGTTCGATTATCCTAAGCGTAAAACTCAACAGCCACTCAAAACCACTCAAAATGCTGTTTGATACCGGTGCCGACGGCATGGCAATTACCAAAGCCAAAGCCGATTCGCTGGGCATTAAAGCCAGCAGGGCGCAAAATGCTTCGGTGGTTGGAGGAAACGTACAAATTTCGGTTTCGGAAGGCAACGAGGTGAGGTTGGATACTTTTGCGTTTAAAAACCAAAGTATAGCGCTTTTTCCAGAAGTAAAGGGCAACTACGATGGCATTATAGGCAATGCCATGGCCAAACGATATATCACCCACGTAGATTTCGACAAAAAAGAGCTTGCTCTATATGATTTTGGCGATTACCAGTACCGCGACAAAGGCATTTCTGTGCCTGTAACCATGCCCAATGGCCTTTTCATCATTACCGGAGTACTGGGTGTAGGCAACGGCCCATTGGCCGAAGGCAATTTTGTATTCGATACCGGAGCTGCCTATAGCCTGATCTGTTTCAGGCCTTTTGTTAAGCAGCACAAGCTCTTAGTCAATGGCTTTAAATCAGAGTACCTGGGCTCTACTACCAGCATGGGCCTCACTACGCCTACCTATAGCGGCAAGGCAACTTCTTTTTCATTCAGAAATATGCCTAAGCTTTTAAATTACCCTGTAACGCTTATGGCCGGTGGCGGACAAAGCGAAAAATGGGATCCAGGTTTTGATGGTTCTATCGGTGTACGCACCATTAGCCGTTACAACTTTACCATTAACATGCAAGCCAAGGAAATCCACTTTGTGCCCAACAGTTCCATTAATCATCCTTATGATTTTGTGTTGGGCAATTACCTGTTCGGCTTTGACAATAGCGGTAATTTGAGCGTACTAGCTGTCGTTAAGCCAGCCGAAAATGCGACTTTACAAGCCAAACAACCTATTTACGCCATCAATGGTATTTCGGCTAGCGTTTTATTGAACAATCCAAAGCAACTGGAAGGCTTGCTCGCGCTTCAAGCGGGAAGTCCAATCCGTTTAAATACCGATTCAACAGATCCTAAACAAGCTGTTGTCTTGAGCAGGTAGGCTAATCTTTATGTTTGGCATCCTTAGCGGGGTCTTGTGGCCTCGACCGATTGCCATGACCATCGGTTTGGGTCGAACTGCCGTAAGCTACCGGCCTGCTTCCCGAAGGATGCTCGTGCTCATGCGAACGGTTGAGTGCATCTGGCACTGTTTCTTCGGTTTTTGGCAATTTTTTCTTTTGCTTTTCCATAATTCCAAGCCAACACTGCGTTGATGCGTGTTGGCTTTTTAAAAAGAAACGAAAAGTCAAAAATGTTTTGTTTTTTTATAACTAACAAGAAACAGTTTGCAGCAACGCTTTGATTTGGTTGGCATCGATTTGGCTAAAATCGGCAACCGTTGCATCTGTTATGGGCGCCAATTCGGCTTCGCTATGCGTTGTGGTTACACCAATTACCCGCATGCCTGCGCTTTTGGCCGATTGGATACCGGAAAAAGAGTCCTCGAAAACTATGCAATGATTTACATCAACTCCCAAACGTGCAGCCGTTTTCAGGTAGATTTCCGGGTGCGGCTTGGAATGGGTAACATGCGAAGCATTGGAGATGATATCAAAATAAGGTGTTACACCTGCCATTTCGAGTACAACGGCTACATTTTCGCTTGGCGATGAGGTAGCAATGGCAATTTTGATACCAGCATCAAGCAAAGATTCGACAAAGGCCTTAAAACCCTGCACGATTTGTCCTTCGCGTTTATACTTTTCCAAAATCCCCTCTCCTACTTTTTCAAGATGCTGAGCCAGCCGTTCTTCGCTGAGCGGTTCGCCAAAAACCATGTTCAAAGTATCTCTTCCCATACGGCCGAAAACATAATGGTTGAGCTGTTCTTCATTTAAAACAATCTGGTGCGAAGCAAAAAATGCCTGCCAAGTTGCAGTAATTAGAGGATTACTATCTACAATTACGCCGTCCATGTCAAAGATTACGGCAATTTCAGGTTGATAATTCATGTGTGTAGCTATTTAAAAATGCAACTATTTGCAATTTAACCCTACAAAAATAGCAAAAAACAGCATTAAAATTGCAATAAGTTTGCAATTATTTTTATTAATATTGCATGATTATGCAAAACCTAAGCAAAGAAGAGCGTCAGCAATTGATACTGGAACAGGTTTCGGATGTCCGTAAAGTAGACATGAAGTCGTTGAGCCAAAAGCTTGGTGTTTCAACCGATACCATCAGAAGAGATATCAAGGAATTGGCCGACCAGGGTCTACTCAAAGCCACACGTGGAGGCGCCATCGCGCACTCGCCTATTCCCATCCACTTCCGCGACAGGGAAAAATACGATGTGAGCGGCAAGCAACAAATCGCATTCAAGGCCCTATCTCAACTCAAAGATGGGCAAGTGGTGTTGTTTGACGGTGGCACTTCGACACTGGCCATTGCCATGAACTTGCCCAAAGAGCTTCAGCTTACGGTGGTGACCAATAGTTTTCCGGTAGCCAATGTATTGGAAGACCACCCCAATGTGGAAGTGATTTTTGCGGGCGGGCGCTTATCAAAATTCGGGTTCAATACTTCTGGCCCCGAAACCATGCAGGCCTTTGAAAGCATCAGGGCAGATATCTGTTTTCTATCCATCTACAGCATCCACGCCGAAGTGGGCATTACTACCCGCCATTACGAAGATGCACTGCTAAAAAAAACCATGGTGGGTACTTCCAAGCGTGTTATCGGGCTGGCCACTTTAAACAAAATGAATACCGCTGAAGCCTTTTTCATTTGTCCGGCCACCGATTTGGACATGCTCATTACCGATGCCACCGACGGACAGGAAGAATTGGTACTTAGCTTCAAAAAGAAGGGAATAGAGGTATTATAATCCTCTTTTAACATTATGAGCGAAAAACACTTAACGCTGGCTCAACTTTTTACGGTAAGCCTCCTGTAGTTCGGCCAAGGTTTGGTCATAGCCTTTCCTATCGATAAAAGCTTCTGGATTATAGGCATCGCCTGGTTTGTGCTTGCCATGCAGGTTAAATTGGCTGGCATGGGAAGAAAGCCAAATATCAAAAGTCTGTTTTTTGAGCGAATTTAATGTATAGGCATAATCTTTGGCAATGCTTGGATAAGCTTTTACTTCCGAGAATTTCTTTTCGGTAACAATGCTCGGCATATTAGCAATCAATACGCGATAGCTTTTGGCTTGGTCTTTTACATCGAACAAAAAGCTGCAAGAGCCTTTGGTGTGGCCCGGATGATGCAATAGGGTAAGTCGCATCCCCCCCAGTTCAATTACCGATTGATCATGGAGCAATCGGTCTGCTTTAATTGGAGCAAAACTCACTTTTCCATTGCCCAATGCATAATCAGAACGGCCACCGTCGGCCATTACCGGCGCGTCCTTATCGTCAACCATCATTTGGGCGCCCGTCATCTTTTTAATGGCGGGCATGGCTCCCAAATGGTCAAAATGGGCCTGAGTAGGCAGCAGAATGCTAATATCTGTCAAA
>JBCNPG010000140.1:0-6929 GCA_039593445.1 Pedobacter sp. | reverse complement strand
GCTCCGCATCCGGCATCAGCCCCTCTTTCTCGTAGAAACGGATCGTCTCGGGTGTGCAGCGGGCCGCCTTGGCCAGTTCGCCGATCTTCATGCTGGCCAAGTGAACTTTGAAAAGCGCTGAGCTCCGTAGTATATCAATAATGATGAAAAAGTGAAGGCATCTGATAATAAGAAAAACCACATCATTATTTTACCATATTCTACAGACCATGGCGAACGACCGCCGGCCCATGGAGTGGTTTTAACTTGGTCTAATTTTGATAATGAATCCATTTAGTAATCGTATAATAGTTTGTTAAAAAATCTAACTGTTCAAAAGTAAAAAAACATACAGATATATCCATAATATATCTATAAAATGCCAAAAAATAGCCGCAATTTCCTGCTTATAAACTGCCTTTTCGTACGGTACCTCCTGATAAGAGCCTACCAGGCTGTTTACAATCAGGCACAGGCCGGCAAAAATGTGCAGCAAGTGAAATCCCGACACGATATAAATCATCGAAATCGCGGCATTGTTGTTAATCAGCACCGCGCCGCTGTGGTATAAGCCAGACCAGGCCTGGAACTGCAATACGCCAAATACTACACCCAGGGCTAAAGTGATCCACAAAAACAATCGTTGCATACCGCGCTCTTTATTTCTCAAAGCCCTCGAAGCCAAGAAAAGGAAAACGCTGCTGGCCACCAATACGGCAGTGCTATAAATAAAGGCATCGGGCAAGACCAAACCATGGCCTTTGCCTTTAGAGGCCGAAAATACAATGTAATAACTGGTCCATCCGCCAAACATAATGGTAGACGAGACCACAAAAAGCCAAAGCACAAACTTTTTGGGCTTGGCGTCGAATTTTATCTCCTGCTGTTGCAATGCTAAATCCATTTAAAATTCTAAACTATTAAATCAAACAATAAAACCAACTGCACCAAAGGGATGTAAAAGAAAGAACAGAACATCACTTTGCGGGCACTTGGCAAATCCATCTTCACCACCAGCTGATAGCCATACCAGCTGAACAATAATCCGGCAAGCAGCGAAACCCCTGCGATATAGTAGCCGCCAAAACCATAGAAGGTTGGCAACAAGCTTACCGGTATCAATACCAAAGTGCTTACAAAGGTAAATATCGCACTTGTTTTATCTCTTTTTTTTGTAGGCAACAACCTGAAGCCTGCCTTTTTATAATCATCGTCCAACACCCAGGCGATAGACCAAAAGTGCGGGAACTGCCATACGAACTGTATCAAGAACAATATACCTGCAATCTGGTAATCAACTACAGAAAAAACCGTGGTCTTGCCCAGCGCAGCCAAATACCCGATAAGCGGTGGCAATGCCCCCGGAATAGCACCCACAAATACCGCAATTGGCGATTTGCGCTTTAAAGGCGTATAGGCAAAGGCATACAATAAGATAGAGAATACCGAAATGAGGCCTGTTTCCAGGTTCAGTTTGCCTAGTAGCCACGTTCCGGCCATTCCCATAATGAGGCCCAGCACCAATCCCTGTCCGGTAGTCATTCTGCCTGCCGGCATGGGCCTGTCTTTGGTACGGCTCATCAATTTATCCAAATCCTTCTCAATGATTTCGTTAAAGCAATTGGCTGCTCCGGTTACCAAAAAGCCGCCCACAATCAAGATCAGCCAGTTGTTCCAATCGATCTGTGGCAATATGGCGCGGTCTACCTGAATTTTTGATCCGATCAAAAAAGTAACAGATGCCGAGAACACCACCAAAAAGGTGAGCCTGAACTTGATCAATTTAGAAAAATCTGAAAAAAACTGTTTCAATTTTAAATCGGTTAATTAGGTTTATAAGTAGCCGTTCGGTATACCAATAAATACAAGTAATACTGCAAACTAAATAAAATAGTAGCAAACAAAATATGCACGGCCTGTGCATAAGGTGGCAAAGCCAAATAGGAAAGCAGGAAGCCCGAAGCTACCTGTACCAACAATGTGATCATAATGTAGTTGGCCGTTTGCAAAGGCCAGGCCTTGCCACTGAAACGGTCGGTTACCATTTTATACACCACAAAATTACAGATGGCGACCAATATGGCCAAATCCCTATGGTAATTAAACAGCGAGCCAACCTTTGATACCCAGGTATTGCGGCCATTAAACTGCAGCGATTTAGCTATTGAATCAATGCTTTCGCGCACTTCCGTGCCCAACATAATCTGTACGATGGATACCAGAATGGTAAAGAACAGAAATCCCTTGAGCCAAGCAATACGGTACATGATCACACTGCGCTCCTTGTGCAGTTGCTTGGCATAATTATAGGTATAGATCTGTATGGCCAAAATAACCAGGGCCAACAGCATATGTAACGTTACGATCCACTGCAGCAGATTGGTAGAAACCACGATAGAGCCTAACCAGGCCTGAAAAACCACCACGATAAGATTAATGATGCTCAATACGATAATGCGCTTGGCCGACTTTTTAAAGGCGAAAGAATAAACCACCAATAAGATCATCAAGAAACCCGTCACTACACCAACCAGCCTATTTACATATTCGGTCCAGGTTTTGGCTACATTAAAAGCCTCGGGTTGCGCAATAGAAACATCGTTTCTGATACTGTCGGCCAGATTGCCCTTGCCCAATTTTTCCAAGGTCTTGGCAAAACGCTCGTTCTTAGCCAAACGCTGGGCCACATATTTTTCTTTATAATCGGCAGGCAATTGCTTGGCCGACGTTGGAGGCACTACCTGTCCAAAGCACTTAGGCCAATCCGGACAGCCCATTCCAGAACCTGTACTGCGAACGATACCACCAGCTAAAACAACCAGTAGCGTTACAATAATGGTTATGAAATTTAATCGAATAAATCTATTCTCAGATTTAGCAATCATGGGTTAATGCTAGTTAGAGCTTATTTATATTTTATCTAATCCTTTGTTTATGCCTCCCACCCATTGCCGGGCAAGGTCTTTGGCATAACATCTTTTCATTTTCTAGAAACAGAAGCTCGCTATCTCTTCAAAAACAAGCCTTCTTTATTGAAAATAGGCGCTTAAAAAAATAAGGTATCTGTGGACATTTAGTTTACTCCCAGCAGATACCTTATATTAAATGCTTAAACAAGTAAACTCACTAGTCTAAGTCCGTCTTTTCTGTTTTTTTATTGGCTGCTTCCCATTCTCTTTGGATGCGCTCTGCCTCTGTATTTCCTTCAAAATCGTGAGGCAAGTTAGAGCTCATGGTTTGAGAGAAAGGAACGGTTTGTGGGATGAAATCCTGTTCCGCACCTGGCTTGCTATAATCGTAAGGCCAACGGTACACTGTAGGAATTTCACCTGGCCAGTTGCCATGCAGGTGCTCAACTGGAGCTGTCCACTCTAAAGTATTAGCTTCCCAAGGATTTTGAGGCGCTTTTTTACCTTTGAATATCGAGTAGAAGAAGTTGAACAAGAAAGCTACCTGAGCCAAGGCAGCAATAATAGCGGCCCAAGTTACGAATACGTTTACGGTCAGCCATTTTTGCATAAACTCAAATTCAGTGAATGCATAGTAACGACGAGGTACGCCATCCAAGCCCAAGAAGTGCAATGGGAAGAATACCAAGTAGGCACAGATAAAGGTTGCCCAGAAGTGCAGATAGCCCAATTTGGCATTCATCATTCTGCCGAACATTCTAGGGAACCAGTGGTAAACACCAGCCAACATACCAAAAATCGCGGCCGAACCCATTACCAAGTGGAAGTGGGCTACTACGAAATATGTATCGTGCAAGTTGATGTCTAAAGAGGCGTTACCCAAGAAAATACCGGTTAGACCGCCTGAGATAAAGAATGAAACCAAACCGATGGCGAACAACATGGCAGGTGTGAACCTGATATTACCTCTCCAAAGGGTGGCCAAATAGTTAAAGGTTTTTACAGCCGATGGTACCGCGATAATCAAGGTGGTGATCATAAACACACCGCCCAACAATGGGTTCATACCCGTTACGAACATGTGGTGACCCCAAACGATGAAGGATAGCGTGGTAATACCAATCAATGAATAAACCATCGCATGGTAACCGAAAATTGGTTTTCTAGAGTTTACAGAAATAATCTCCGAAGAAATACCCAAGGCTGGCATAATTACGATATATACCTCTGGGTGACCCAAGAACCAGAACAAGTGCTGCCATAAAATTGGCGAACCACCTTCGTTAGGCAAGATCTGGGTTCCGATTACGATGTCTGACAAATAGAAACTTGTACCGAAGCTACGGTCGAAAATCAAAAGTACCACACCTGCTACCAATACCGGGAAAGAAAGGATACCCAAGATAGCGGTTAGGAAGAAGGCCCAAATGGTTAGAGGCATTTTCCAAAGGTCCATGCCTTTGGTACGCATATTCAACACGGTACTTACATAGTTGATACCGCCCATTAGGGACGAAGCCACGAAAAGCACCATACTGATCAGCCACATGGTCATACCCAATGCAGAACCTGGCATAGCCTTAGGCACGGCCGATAATGGCGGATAAACCGTCCAACCGGCACTTGCAGGACCTGTTTGGATAAAGAATGAACCCATCATTACCACACAGGCAGTAAAGAAGAACCAGTATGAAAGCATGTTCAAGAACGGCGAAGCCATATCTCTTGCACCTACCTGCAATGGAATTAACAAGTTACTGAATGTACCACTCAAACCAGCGGTTAATACAAAGAATACCATAATGGTACCGTGGATGGTCACCAAAGCCAAATAAAAATCTGGTTTGATCCTGCCGCCAGCAGCCCATTTGCCCAAAAATGTTTCAAGTAATGGGAAAGTTTTATCTGGCCAGGCCAATTGGATCCTGAAAAGGATAGATAAACCCATAGCAATAACTGCCATGACGATACCTGTGATCAGGAACTGTTTGGCAATCATCTTGTGATCCTGGCTGAATATGTATTTAGTCAGGAAAGTTTCGTGGTGATGGCCATGACCGTGATCGTCGTGACTATCGTGGTGGTGTTTATCTTGTAGTGATATAGTTGACATAATAAGGGTTCTCCAGTATTATTTATTTTTTGATAGCTAATTGATTTGTTTTGGTCGCTGCAGTATCTTTTGCAGTTGTATCTGTGGCTGCAGGAGCTTCTTTGGTAGGCTCTGCAATTACAGGTAGTTTAAAGGCTTTTCTCAAATCGTTAGTTAGATAAGGGTTTTGTTTGGCAACCCATGCATCATATTCTTCCTGAGTTACAACCCTAACTGGTTTCTGCATGTTAAAGTGGTTGGCACCACAGATCTTGGCACAAAGCAATAAGTATTTAAAAGTAGGATCGTTGGTTTTGGCCTTCATTTGCTCGGTGGTCAATGTAGGCGTAAACTCGAAATAAGAAGTCATACCCGGTACAGTGTTCAATTGAACCCTGAAGTGTGGCATATAAAAACTGTGGATCACGTCTTTACTGGTGAGGATAAACCTTACTGGCTTGTTAACCGGCAATACAATCTCGTCTGCCAATTGATCGTCCAAGCTGTTTTTATCCGTAAAATCGATACCTAAGGCATTGATTGCGGTAATCAGCTTATAGCTTTTCTTACCTACCACGCCGTCGGCTCCAGGGTAACGTACATCCCATTGGAACTGAGACGAGGTTACCTCAATGCTCAAAGGCTTGTTTTTAGGGTCTTCAATTTTGTAGAAAATCGATCTCCAGGTTAGGAAGCCCATCAATACCAACACAGTAAGTACCAAAGCCGGAATGATTGTCCAGATACGCTCCAATGCATTATTATGCGGATAGTAGTAAGCTTTTCTCTTACCAGTACTTTTGTAGAAATAAGTGAAAGTAAATAAGATAATGTGCGTCAGGATAAACACGATGGTGGTAATGATCAGCGTGATGTTGAACATCTGGTCAATCTTTTTACCGTGCTCCGAAGCAGCCTCAGGCAAGATCATGCTGCCATGAACCGTGTATTCCCAATAAACGCCATACAAACCAACGATCAGGAACAAGGCAAACAGAATACCGTTGATTTTGTTCCAGTTGATGCCTTCAGGCTTGCCTTGGGTTTCGCGAGTCAATTCATATACTCTTAGGGCCTTGCCTACTATCGCAATGAATAAGCACAATAGCAAGAACAGCAATACGTAGAACAGTGTCGATTTATAAACCGGTTCCATGTCTACAGGTTTGGCCGTAGCGGCAGCGGCAGCTTCTTGGGCAAACGCACTGGTATTTGCAAATACAGTAAGCATCGCTGCTAACACCGCCATTGTTTTATTACTTATTAATTTTTTTAAACTCATTTTCTTAAAAGTAGTACGCTGTACTTTTATTATTTTAATCTATATATTCTTAAATCGTAAACCCTATAGGTGGTAATTTAAACTTTCTTGTAAAAACGGATGGTTCTTGGCAATCAAAGGTTTTTTGCTCAAAGATCCCAATACGGTAAAGGTAAACAAACCTAAGAAACCCAATGCCGTTCCAATTTCAGGCAATCCGAAGCCGCTGCCGTCTTTGGTACCTTCGGTAAATACGCCAGGCATGATCATTTGGTAGTAATCTACCCAGTGGCCACAAAGTACAATGATCGATACAATCAGCAAGATATTTTCGCTACGCTTGTTGTCGCGGTCCATTAACAATAACAGCGGACTTAGGAAGTTCATGATCAAATTGATGTAGAACCAAGCTTCGTAATTGTTAAAGCGGTTGTAAAAATATACGGTCTCTTCAGACATGTTCGCATAGTAGATCAATAAGAACTGAGCAAACCATACATAAGTCCAGAAGATAGAGAAACCAAAAATGAATTGGCCCAAGTTGTGCAAGTGGCTGTTGTTAACCCAGCTCATGTAACCCGCTCTTCTCAACAAAATGATGATCACTGCGATGGTTGCCAAGCTGCTTACCCACATGGCCGCAAAGTTGTACCAGCCGAACATGGTAGAGAACCAGTGTGCCTCTAAC
>JBCNPG010000014.1:0-13382 GCA_039593445.1 Pedobacter sp. | reverse complement strand
ATGTGGAAGTTGTTCAACAGGAGGCGGTTGCGCCCCTGCTGGCTGTAAAAGCAATGGCTCTTGCCTAACGGGCGGATGTCAGAAAATGGAAGTACACGATTGGCTGTCTAACATGGACATGCCTTCTAATTATATGCCTTTTCAGGTGATCGAAGTGAAGTTTAAGGGTGCTAGAAAAGAGTTTTTCTTAAACAGCGACAACATTTACCTCGAAATAGGCGAATTGGTAGCTGTTGAAGGTCCAACCGGAGGCTACGATGTGGGCCACGTTTCGCTAACCGGCGAACTGGTGCGCATGCAGATGAAGCGCCGCAAAACACACCTCGATCAGGTTACCCGCAAGGTATACCGCAAGGCTACAGAAACCGATGTAGAAAAATGGAAACTGGCCAAGGAAATGGAATGGGAAACCATGCATAAGGCCCGTACCTTGGCGCTCGACCTCCGTTTGTCGATGAAAATTAGCGACGTAGACTACCAGGGCGACAAAACCAAAGCGACCTTTTTCTATACCGCCGAAGGCCGCGTAGATTTTAGGGAGCTGATCAAAAGAATGGCCGAAACATTTCGCGTAAGGATTGAAATGCGCCAAATTGGAATGCGCCAAGAGGCTGGCCGTTTGGGTGGCATAGGCCCGTGTGGCAGGGAGTTATGCTGCTCTACCTGGCTTACCAACTTTAAAACCGTATCAACTGCAGCGGCGAGGTATCAAAACCTTTCGTTAAATACGCTCAAGCTGGCCGGACAATGCGGCAAGCTCAAATGCTGCCTAAATTACGAATTAGACACTTATTTAGATGCGCTGAAGGATATTCCAGATCGCATCGAATCGTTGCATACCGAAATCGGGGTGGCCCGCCACCAAAAAACAGATATCTTCAAAAAACTGATGTGGTTTAGCTATGCCAATCAGGAAGATTGGATCCCGTTAAAGGTAGACCGCGTAAAAGAAATCATGGCCATGAACAAACGTGGCGAAAAACCGGTAAACCTTAAGGAAGAAGCCGTAGCGCTAAAACCTGCCGTGGTGGTAGAGAAGGTATACGATTACGAAAACGTAGTGGGCCAGGACAGCTTAACCCGTTTAGACGAGAAAGCCAGGAACCGCAACAACCGCAACCGCAATAAAAACAACAAAGGCGATCAGCAACGTGGCCAGAACCAAGGTCAGCAGGCTAAATCGGCCCAACAAGGCAACAGGCAAGCGCAAGGCAAAAATCAGCAGCCAAAGCAAGGGCAACAGCCTCAAAAGCAGCAGGGAGCCAAGCCAACAGCCGAAGGCGCCGCCAGCAATCAACCTCAGGCACAGAAACAAGGCAACCGCAATAATCGCAACCGTAATAAGAACCGCAATAAAAACAAGCCGAATAACCAGTCGGGCAATCCACCAAAAAATGACCAAGCTTAGTTCCGTTTTTCTGGCGCTGGCCACCTTGGTGCTGTTTTCGGGATGCATGAGCAACGAAGTACTCGATGTAAACCAAAGCATAGCCGACAATAGCTGGGCTTATGCCAAAAGCTTGAAGGCAACCGTAGACGTAAAGGCCGCAAATCAGCCTTACCAAATCAGTTTCAGGTTGCGTCATACCGTAGATTATCGCTATGCCAATCTTTATGTCATCGTGCATTTGAAGGGCAATGGCTTGCAAAAGAGCACGCGCTACCAATTTAAGCTGGCCAAAGCCGATGGCGAGTGGCTTGGGCAGGGATCGGGAGATATTTATACCAATACCTTCCCTTTGTTCAGCAATTTCCGCTTTCCGAAGGCTGGAAAATATGAGATTGAGATAGAGCAGAACATGCGTGATAATCCCTTGCTAGGCATTAGCGACGTAGGCCTGAGTGTAAGCAAGCAGCAATAGCGACAAAAACCGGTAAATTAATCATAATTTGCCCATCAAGGGCGACAGAACAAAATAACAGATGAAGAAATTAGTATGGGCACTGAGCCTCCTTTTGACGACCGCATTTGCCCATGCGGCCGAAATTAATTTCATGGATAATCCGGCCTGGAGCGCGGTGCTGGAAAAAGCCAAAAAAGAAAACAAGTTGATTTTTTTGGATGGCTATGCCACTTGGTGCGGCCCTTGCAAAACCATGGATGCCGAAACCTATAAGAACCAGGCGGTAGCCGATTACTTCAATGCCAACTTCGTGAACGTGAAGTACGACATGGAAAAAGGCGAGGGACCAAAACTAGCCGAGCAATATCAGGTTACGGCCTACCCAAGCCTGCTGTTCATCAATGCCAATGGCAATATTTTGCATAAAGGCGTGGGCTTTCATGAAGCTGCCGACTTTGTAACCTTGGGCCAGACCGCTAAAAATCCAGAAACACAGTTCTTTACCTTGAAAAGCAAGGCGATGGAACTGAGCAATGCCCAGTTTGTAAAATTCGCGGCCATGGCCACCCAATTTGAAGACGAGGATTTTATGCAGATCAGCAATGATTATTTGGCCAAGCAAGCCGATATGCTGGGCAATGCCGACCTGATCGAGCTGGTGATGAATTACATAGAAACCCTGCCCGACGAAAAATCGTTGGCCTACATTATTGCCAATAAAGACAAGATTGTAAAAGGAGGCAAATATACCGCACAAGATGTGGAAGAGCGCATCATTGGCCTTACCTTGGGCTATGCCGTTTCCGGAGCCATCCAAGGCGATTCGGAAGAGCCTGATTTTGCCGCCGTAAAGACAATATTGGATAAGTACATCCCCGAAAAATCATTCTTTATCTTTCACTTTTTTCAAACGCAGTTTTTCTTGAACAGCAAGAAAACCGACGAAGCAATCAAGGAATTCAATATCCTTTTGGATAATACCCCGGCTAAGGTAGATTTTGAACACTTGTGCAATGCCATGATGACCTTTGGTCCGGTACTGGCCGAAGAAGGCAAGCTTGCCCCGATGCTGACGAAGTTTGAAAATATCGTGCTGCCGGCAAAAGATGCCAAAAAGGCCTACCTCAAAGATTATGTGAAAGCTATTCTTTTCATCAAGGCTAAAGACTTTGAGAAGTTCAAAACCATCGCCAATGGCATGATTGCCAATCCAGACACGCCAGATGCCATCAAGGAAGACCTGAAAGGCGCCCTGGCCCAAATTGGAAAAATGTAGAAACGCACTTACGAAGTTTAGCACGAAACACCTGCCAAGTTTTTAAACGGCGTAGCCCTCAACTTTACCGTTGAAAACAAACAAAACCGAAAGTTAAACTTCCCAGGTGTGCTTAAAGTATATTCTTTTAAAGCAAAGGCAACAATTGCTCTAATGCCATGCCCCTGCTGCCTTTTAGCAATATCAGATTATCTTTAATTGGATTGGCCTTGAGGTAGTCCGAAGCTTCTTGTGGCGTAGCCAAAAACTGGCCTGGGTACAAGCCTTTCAAGGCGTAAAAATACTTGCCGATGAAAACGATTTGCTTGATTCCCAGTTCGGAGGCAAGTTTGGCTACTTTCTCATGCTGTTCGGCAGATTCGTCGCCCAGTTCGAACATATCGCCAATAATCGCCGTTTTATGCGGGGCGCTCAACGCTTTCAGGTTATGCAACGCCGCACTCATGCTGCTGGGGTTGGCATTATAAAAATCGCAGATGACCGTGTTATTTTCTGTTTTGGTCAGTTGCGAACGATTGTTGGTAGGGAAATAGTTGGCTAGCCCGTTGTTAACCTGTGCTGGACTAAGTTCAAAAAAATGTCCGATGCAAATGGCGGCCAGGATATTCTCAAAATTGTAGGTGCCGGTCAGGTTGGCCTTGGCCTGGTGGCTTTCGTTGGCGGTATGCCATTCCAGTTCGATGAGCGGATCGCCATGTAGCAATTTGCCGGTAATACTGTTGCCTTCTTCCGTTCCGTAATAAACAACCTTGTTCAGTTCGGCCCTTTCGCTCATTTCGATCAGGTACGGGTTGTTGCGGTTAATAAAGGCAAAGCCATGTGTTTTTTTCAGGTAGGCATAAAGTTCGGCCTTGCCCTTTTTAACACCTTCAAATCCCCCAAACCCATCCAAGTGCGCCATCCCAACGTTGGTAATCAATCCGTGCGTAGGCTGTGCAATTTCGCAAAGCATGGCAATTTCGCCCTGATGGTTGGCCCCCATTTCGATAACGGCCATTTCTACTTCCTTTGTTAGCGATAAGATGGAAAGCGGCACGCCGATATGGTTGTTCAAGTTGCCTTTGGTGGCAAAAACATGGTATTTCTCGGCCAAAACAGCCCTGATAAGCTCTTTAGTAGTGGTTTTTCCGTTGCTGCCGGTTAAACCGATTACCGGAATATGAAGCTGCTGGCGGTGGTGCCTGGCCAAATCCTGCAGGGTGGTCAGCACATCGTTTACCAACAGACAACGTTCGTTCGCCACATAGGCTTCATTGTCTACAATGGCATAAGCGGCCCCTTGCTCCAAGGCTTGCTGCGCAAATACATTGGCATCAAAATTTTCGCCTTTCAAGGCAAAAAACAGGCATCCTGCACTAATGTTGCGGGTATCTGTACAAACAATAGGGTGTTGTAGGTAATAGGAATAAAGCTGTTCGATGTGGACCATTGCAAGCGGATAAGTTGAGGTAAAATTACAAATGCAAAGCTAAAAAAAGCATTCTTTTTAGTATTATTGATTATTAATCCCCCATCATATGAAAAGATCGCTACTCTGTTTATTGCTGTGTTGCATAGGTATTTCGAGTGCAATGGCCCAAACGCCGTCGCCCGACGAATTTTTAGGCTATCCATTGGGAAGCCATTTTACGCCACATCAAAAAGTTGTCGATTATTTCAAAAAAGTAGCTTCCTTAAACAAGAACATCAAGTTGCAGCCCTATGGTAAAACCTACGAAGGGCGTGAGTTGTTGCTGGCTATTGTTTCCGACCAGGACAATATGGATAAGTTGGAACAGATCCGTACCAACAACCTTAATTTTTCGAGCATCGCCAAAACGCCATCCAAAATGAGCAAGCAGCCGGCTATTTTATGGCTGAGCTACAATGTGCACGGCAACGAGGCCAATTCGACCGAAACCTCGATGCGGGTGTTGTATACCTTGGCCCAGGCGGCAGATGGTAAGGTGAAAGATTGGCTAAAAAATACGGTGGTGATTATCGATCCTTGCTTAAATCCCGATGGAAGGGAAAGATATGTGGGCTATTACAACATGGTGAGCGGCAAAGTGCCTAATCCAGATCCTTCGGCCAGAGAACATAGCGAGCCTTGGCCAGGAGGCAGGCCCAACCATTATTATTACGACCTTAACCGCGATTGGGCTTGGCAAACACAGATTGAAACCAAGCAAAGATTGGTTGCCTATCACCAGTGGATGCCCCAAGTGCATGTCGATTTTCATGAACAGGGCTATAACGAACCGTATTATTTTGCACCTGCGGCAGAACCGGTCCATCAGGATATTACGCCTTGGCAAAGGGAGTTTCAGGTGATTGTAGGAAGAAACAATGCCAAGTATTTCGACGAAAACGGCTGGCAGTATTTTACCAAAGAGCGTTTCGATCTTTTGTATCCATCTTATGGCGATACCTACCCGTTGTATAATGGGGCAATCGGCATGACCTACGAGCAGGGTGGAATTAGGGCCGGACTGGCGGTAGTTACTGCCGATGGCGACACGCTGACCTTGAAAGACAGGATAGACCATCATTTTACCACATCGATGGCTACACTGGAAACCGTATCGGCCAATGCCGAAAAGCTGCTGAGCGAGTATAAAAAATACTTCGAACAAAGCACCAATAATCCGCCAGGTGCTTATGCCACCTATATTGTAAAAGCCCAAAACATTTCGCGCCTGCGCAAACTGGCCGACCTCCTTAAAAATAACCACATTGCTTTTGCTTTTGGCGCCGAACGCACGCTGAATGGCTATAATTACGAAACCCAAAAAACAGAAAGCTTCAAGGTAGAGCGCAATGATTTGATCGTGAACCTGCAGCAGCCCCATTCGGTAATGGCCAATGTGCTGTTTGAGCCTCAAACCAAAGTAACCGATTCGAATACCTACGACATCACAGCCTGGGCCCTGCCTTATGCCTATGGCTTAAATGCTTATGCCGTAAAGGAAGCCATAACCGGAAGCTTCAATTTTATCGAAGAGAAAAAAGAAACGCTGCCTAGCTTGGCCAAGCCTTATGCCTGGGTTATTCCTTGGAATTCGGTAGCCGATGCGCAAGTGCTTATTGCTCTGCAAAAACAAAAGGTAAAGGTACGGATGGCCGAAGAAGGCTTTACCATTGGCGGCAAGGCCTACCCTGCAGGTTCTTTGTTGGTTTACCGCAATGAAAACGAACGCAGCATGAAAGATTTTAGCAAGTTTTTAACCGAAACGGCCAAAGATTTTAACGTGTCTTTTTTCCCTATTGCCAGTGGCTATGTAGAAAAGGGAAAAGATTTCGGATCGTCGGTTTACCGCTTGCTGTCGGCGCCTAAAATTGCGGTAGTAGCCGGACAGGAGGTGTCGTCTGGCGGTGTTGGCGAAGTTTGGCATTTCTTTGAACAGGAGCTGGGCTATCCCATCACGATGATCAGCACCCAGTCTGCCGCCTATTTAGACATCAATAAAATCAATGTACTGATTATGCCCGATGGTTCTTATAGCGATAAAATGGCCGAACAGCTAAGCGGCTGGCTCAATGCTGGGGGCAAACTGATTTTAATAGAAGATGCCATTACCTCATTGCTGGGCAAGAAGCCTTTCGAGATCAAGAAGAAGGAATATGCCAAAAAAGACGAAAAGGAAAGCGCCGAGCGCAGGTATGCCGAGAAAGATAAGGACGATCTCGAAAACGCTATTCCCGGCGCTATTTACAAAGTAAGCCTTGATCAAAGCCACCCATTGGCCTTAGGCTTGGGCAAATATTACTATACCCTAAAAACCGACGAAAAGCTTTATGAACCGTTAGAAAACGGCTGGAACGTAGGCACCTTAAAGGCCAATAGTTATATGGCTGGCGTAGCAGGCGAAAAGGTGAAGAAAAAGCTAAATGCCGGCATGCTTTTCGGTGTACAGGAGGTAGGCCGCGGTACCGTGGTTTACTTGGGCACCGACGTGCTGTTCCGTTCGTTTTGGGAAAATGGAAAGCAACTGTTTACCAATGCCCTGTTCTTGGTGAACTAGACCAAATAAGCTCAAATCCACTTTTTTCTCCGCTCGGGCAGGCGGAAGCATTACTCCTTAAATTACCCCTTTATTTTGCGGGCCAGGTTTCGTATGGAAACTCGTCCCAATAAGGATTTATGCCCTTTTTAGGGCATTTATGCGCCGTTGCAACTTGTTCAAAAAGAGCGAGATGGAGCCTGTGCTAAAATCACCTTTCTCAAAGTTTTGATTAGAAAACCAGCTTGGCAGTGCTATTTTCATGGCATTCAATTCGGAAATTTTAATTAAAAAACTATTCTTTATGAGAAAACTTTTACAAAGTTTGTTTCTTTTGATGCTTTTTGCTTTTACGGCTGCGGCACAAAATAAAACAATAACTGGACGGGTTCTTGGAGCGGCCGATGGGTTGCCAATTCCCGGCGTAAGTGTTAAGGTAGCGGGCACCACCACAGGCGCCCAAACTAATGCCGAAGGGCGCTATACACTAAGTATTCCTTCAGCTACCGAAAGCCTCGAATTTTCTTATCTGGGCTTTTTAACCAAAACAGAACTTATCGGTAACAGAACCGTAATCAACGTTTCGCTCGAAAGCGACGAAAAGTCGTTGCAGGAAGTCATCGTAACAGGCTACGGAAGTGCCGCGAGAACAAAAGTAACCGGAGCCGTTGGCAAAGTAAGTTCAGAAAAGGTAAATAATATTCCTGTTGGCTCGATTGACCAGATTTTACAAGGTCGCGTGGCGGGTTTATATGTAACGGCCGGCTCGGGCCAGCCTGGATCAAGCGCCCGTGTAACCATCAGGGGTATCGGCTCCATCAATGGAACTACGCAGCCTTTGTACGTACTTGATGGTATCCCAATTGAAACAGGTGTTTTTTCTACCTTGAACCCTTCTGATTTCGAATCGGTTACCGTATTAAAAGATGCTTCTTCAACCGCAATTTACGGTTCTAGGGGTTCGAACGGGGTAATTGTGATCACTTCTAAAAGAGGCAAGGCCGGTCGTGTTGTTTTCAGTGCCAACACCCAATTCGGTTTTTCTAACCGAACCAGTCCTAAGTTTGAAATGCTTAATTCACCACAACGTTTGCAGTTTGAAGAGGAAGTTGGTTTAGAAAACAACATCACGCTTGGACCGGGATGGTACCTTTCGGCCAAAAACCCGGCAAATGCAGGCCTTAGTGCCGCTGAAAAAGCAAGAAATGCGCAGATGCTCGACAGCTTGTCGCAGATCAAGTCGCCTTATCTTGACTTGTTCTTCCAAAAAGGCAAGTTTCAGGAACATGAAGTTACGGCCAGTGGCGGTAACGAGAATTTCCGCTTTTACTCTTCTGCCAATTACTATAAGCAGCAGGGTATTGCCGTTCGGTCGGGCATTGAACGTTATTCATTCAGAACCAACGTAGATTTTAACCAGGGAAGGTTGTCTGGTTCCGCCAACGTTAATGCTGGCTTTAGCAATAACTCGCTAATTGAACAGGAAAACAGCACAAACGGCAACAACCCGTTTTCTGCAGCTTACTATGCCCTGCCTTATGAGCTGCCTTACATTAACGGCAAGCTGATTACCAATTACAACGCGGCCACAGCCCTGCCACCAGGCTATGAACTCTTGGACCAAAGGGAAGGCGCAACCGCCCTAGATGCCTTGTTGAACTCAACCAACAAGTCTAACCAAAGCAAGGCAGGCATCAGTGCCAACTTGAGGTATAGGATTACCAATGACCTCTATGCCAAAACCACTTTGGGTATCGATTACCGCGAAACCAATGGCATCAGAACAACAACGCCATTCTCGGCTTATTCGGCGGCCTTCGGCTTTCCTGGAAATCAAGGCAGATATACCGAGGCCTATACCAGAAACTGGCAGCTTACTTCTACCAGTGGCTTGACCTATGCCAAAACATTCGATCAAAAACATGATTTCGAAGCACAGGCCTTATTCGAGCTGAACAGGGTGAGGTTCAAAACCTTGTCTACTACAGGCTATGGCATCAATCCGAAATTGCAGGGCACGCCAGCGGGTGTAACGCCAGGTTCGGCAGCTAATTCGTTTATTCCATTATTAACGGGTAGCCGTACGCAAAGCTTAATGGCATCGTTCATCTCAAGCCTGAGGTATACCTATGATGATAAATACACCATTACTGGAAGTTACCGTTATGATGGCTCTTCAACCGTTCCAGAAAACAACAGGTACAAAGGTTTTTGGTCTGTGGGTGCTAGCTGGAATGCGAAAAAGGAAAGCTTCCTCTTGCCGGTTAGCTGGTTAAACGAGTTGAGGGTGAGGGCAAGCTATGGTTTAACGGCCGCTCCTTTTACTTCTGATTTTGGCTATTTCCAAAGTTACAGCAACACCCGTTACGGAACCTCTACGGGTATCGCGCAAACCTCACCGGGCAATCCGCAATACGACTGGGAGTTCCAAAAACAGCTTGATCTAGGTGCCGATTTCTCGGTTTGGAACAACAGAGCCCGTTTTGTATTCGATTGGTACAACAGAAATACCTTCAACTTGTTCATCAGCCAAAGCTTATCTGCAACATCAGGTTTCGGTTCACTCAGTGTAAATGCCGGCAAGATGCGCAACAGGGGTGTTGAAGCCGATGTTCAGGTAGATGTGGTTTCGCAAAGGGACCTGCGAGTAACCTTGGGTGCAAACTTTAACTACAATAAAAACGAAATCACAGATTTGGGCCAGGTCAACGAATTCGTGCTCGGAACAAGTATTATCCGCAAGGGACTTCCTTATGGTTCGCACTATCAAGTGAAGTATGCAGGTGTAAACGCGCAAACCGGCGAACCGATGTTCTATAACCTGGATGGCAGCATTACCACCAATTACAATGCCGCTACACAGTCGCAAGCTACCTTTGGTACTTTCCAACCGGTATTCCAAGGCGGATTTAACCTGGGAGCCAATTATAAAGGGATCTACTTTGATGCTTTCTTCTCTTTTGCCGACAAGGTAACCCGTTTCAATAACGAAGACTTCTTTACGCAAAACATCACTTTTGCCACTTCAAACGTTTCGACGCTAGTGCTAAAAAGATGGAGAAAACCAGGCGATGTAACCGATGTACAGTCTATCGCTTCAGTTAGAAGATTTTCTTCAGCCGATCTTCAGGATGCTTCGTACATCCGTTTCAGGAACTTTAACTTAGGCTATGTATTCCCTAAATCACTGATTAGCAAAATTAAATATGTTTCTGGGGTAAGGGTATATCTTCAAGGCCAGAACTTGTATACATGGACCAAATGGAGAGGCTTTGATCCTGAAGACAGCAATAACATTGCGCAATTCGAGTATCCTAATGCTAGAACTTATACACTTGGTCTTAAAGTTGATTTTTAATTAGAATAACATGAAAATGATAAACATAAAAAAATACTTTATCCTTCCAGTCCTTGGTGTTGCCTTATTGGTGCAGGGCTGTGATAAAGATTTAGATTTAAAGCCTTCGGATTCGATTATCGGAGATGTGGCATTTACCTCGGTAGCCGATTTGGAAAGTGGCTTAGTAGGTGCCTACGCTGCATTGGGCAATAACGATATCCACCTGTCGAACTATTTGTCTGACGAGTCTTACTACCCGATTGAGAACAATACGGGCAGGGGCGCCATCCAATACCGCTGGCAATACGATTCGAGCGATGGCGTATTGGCCAACAATTTCACTAACTTGTATAGCGTAATTAACCGCGTAAACCAGGTGCTGATCGCGTTTGATAAAGTGCCGGCAACTTCTGCAACAGAAACGGCAACCAAAAGCAAGATCAAAGGCGAGCTATTGGCCCTAAGAGGCTATGCCCATTTCCAGTTGCTCAAATCTTATGCTTCGGGCTACAACGGAACCGATCTGGGCATCGCCTATATCGACGAAAGCACTGCAGGCGTGTTCATAAAGCCTTCGAGGCTTACCGTGGCCGAGTCGTTTGCAAGAATTGAAACCGATTTAACCACAGCCAAGCCTTTGATTCCGGCAACTTTTGCCGATAACTCGAGGATTACCAACAAAGCCGTAGCGGCCATTTTGGCCAGGGTTTACCTGTACGAGCAAAAATGGGATTTGGCCATTGCATCAGCCACGGAAGTAATCAACGCCATTCCATTGGCTACCATTGCCCAATTTCCGAACATTTGGACCGACGCCGGCAATAACGAAGTGGTTTGGAAGCTGAAACGCGTAAGCGGAGACACCAGAATGGGCGACTTGTTCGCCTCAACGGCCAACGCGGTTGAATTTGCCGCTTCGCCAAAAATCATTGCGGCGCTAACGGCTACCCCTTTGGTTGATGTGCGCTTTGCCAACTATGTGAAGATAACACCTGGTCGCGGAACCAACAAAACGCCTAACCTGATCTCTAAATATTATGGAGGCAATGCGTCGCTAAAGAACCTTGCCGACCTGAAATTATTCAGAACGGCAGAAATGTACCTGATCAGGGCAGAAGCCTATGCCGAAAAGCAGAACTATTTATTGGCCGTTGGCGAAGTGAATACCTTGAGAAGAAATCGCATTACGGGTTATGTTGATTTGGCGGCTTATGCCGATAAGCCAACAGCTGTTGCCGATATCTATTTAGAGCGCTTTAGGGAACTGGCATGGGAAGGCCATCGCTACTTCGACTTGAGAAGAAGAGGCCTAGCGATTGACCGCCTGCCTTTGGCACCGGATGACAACAGTGCGAATGCCGTTAACCTGACTTCGGACAAGAAACAGTATTTCTTGCCGATTTCTACAGGTGAAATCCTGGCTAATCCTAACTATATCCAAAACCCTATCTGGAGATAAAATAACTACAGCAGGCAAAGGTCTTGAACAAATTCGTTCAAGACCTTTTTTTTGCAATATGGCGGTGGGTTTAAATAATCGCTTATTTTTTGCATAAATTGTATCGAATACCAATTTAATCAACACCAGAATGAAAACTAGAATTTTGCTCCTTGCCGGTATGCTGTTGTGCGGCTCGATATGTATTGCAAATGCACAAAATATCGGCTATCTCAAAGACATTAGTGGTAAAACAGTTGAGTTTAACACCAAAACAGAATTGGTGGGAGATCCGTATCTGACCAAAGACTGGAGCAGGGCTACAATTCTTTCGGCCAACGGGAAAACCTACCAGGATATACCCATTAAATACGACCAGGTAGAAAACATGCTCTATTTTAAGGATGCTGAGGGCAATGTAAATAAGTTTGCCGAGCCCGTTAAATCATTTATTTTGGTTGACGAGGGAAACAAAATCTATAGACCCTTCGGTATAGGTAATGCATATTTCTACCATGTTATTTACGATGGTGCTACCAAGCTCATTTATAGGGATGCCAAATACATCAAGGAAAGCAGGGAATACAATTCGGCAACGACCATTAAAAAAGTGGCTTCTGCAGATAGGTATTATTTTGTGAAGCGAAACCAGGCAATGGAAGAGGTGAAGTTGAACAAAAAATCTATTTTGGCGGCATTGGCCGATAAACAGGCAGACCTGTCAAAATATATGGAAACAGCCAATCCTAACCTCAATACCACCGAGGGCGTTAGGCAGCTCCTGGAATTTTACGATAAGCTTTGAGGAGAAGGGCTGTATAGGCCCTGATCGTTTAAACGTAAACGAAAAAAGCCCTGGCTCCATGCGAGCCGGGGCTTTTTTGTTAGTTGTTTTGAACTTTATTTTTTGTCTACACTATATTTTCCAGGACCAATAAATAGCAGGCTGAAAAATACGATGGCCAATTCTATGGCGTGCGAGGCATCGCCCAAGCCCTGTTTAGGATCGGATAAATGAACCAAAGCGGCAATGATCATGGTAAATACCAAAAGCATGTTTACCGGACGGAACAATAAGCCCAAAATCAGCAGGAAGCCGCCAAAGGTTTCGGTAGCGGCCGCCATGAAGCCCCAAAGCACGGGTGCGAAGTTAATTCCGATCAGCTTCATGCTGCCTCCAATTTGGGTCCAGGTTTCTTGCCCCCCGCCTATTTTGGGGTAGCCGTGTATAATCATCATGGTGCCAAGGCCCAGCCTTAAAAGAAGGAGGCCGGTGTTGCGGTATTTACCTAAATTGTCGAAAACTGCCATTTTTTAAAATTTAAATTGAACGTTAGGGTGATCTATGCGTAAAGATACATTTTTACCCAATACCATGGCACGGTTGTCGTCGATATGGCCCGTTGGAAAATCGAAGCAGACCGGATAGTCATATTCCTTAACCAGCTCCCAGATTACTTCTTGTGGGCTTTGGCCAAAAGGAATGCTTTCTTCGCCCACC
>JBCNPG010000139.1:0-6943 GCA_039593445.1 Pedobacter sp. | reverse complement strand
ATAGGTACTTGAACGGGCATCTTTATAGTTGGTGGTAAAGCCAATTTGGTTATTGATCACCAAGTGGATGGTTCCACCGGTTTTATAGCCTTCTAAGCCTGCCATTTGGATCACTTCGTATACGATGCCTTGACCGGCAACAGAAGCATCGCCATGGATCAAGATCGGTGCCAAACGACTGTTATCGCCAGCATACTTGAAATCGATTTTGGAACGCGACATTCCTTCTACTACCCCATTTACGGTTTCTAAGTGGGATGGGTTCGGGCACAAACTCAAATGGACACTTTTGCCACTGTTGGTGCTTACGTCGGTAGAATAGCCTAAATGGTACTTCACGTCGCCACCAAATGGCGAATCAGCACTATAGCCTTTGCCTTCAAATTCGGCAAAAATATCTTTATAGGTTTTTTGCATGATATTGGCCAACACGTTCAAACGACCGCGGTGCGCCATACCAATTACAAACTCCTCGATGCCCAAATCGGCACCTTTTTCAATCACAGAATCCAAAGCTGGAATAAGTGCTTCTGCACCTTCTAGCGAGAAACGTTTTTGGCCCAGGAATTTGGTACCCAAGAAGTTCTCGAAAATAACCGCTTCGTTTAGTTTTTTAAGTACACGTTTTTTCTCGTCGATAGAAAGTTTTGGCGTATTGCGCTCAGTTTCCATCTTGGTTTCTATCCACTTCAGAATTTCCGGTGTACGTACATATTTATATTCGGCACCGATAGAACGGCAATAGGTCTGCTCTAAAAAGGCAACGATATCGCTCAACTTGGCTGGGCCGATGCCCAACTCGATGCTAGAGTTGAAAACCGTATCTAAATCTGCCGAGCTCAAGCCAAAGTTTTCGATGGCCAAGGTTGGCAGGTGTTTGCGCCTTTCCCTTACCGGGTTGGTCTTGGTAAACAAATGCCCACGTTGACGGTAGCCGTTAATGAGGTTTAAAACATTGATTTCCTTTAAAAAATGTTCGGGAGTTTCGGCACTTACATTGGAAGCACCTGAGCCTCTTCCAAAATCAAAGCCTTCAAAAAATTTCTGCCAGCCAAATTCTACCGAATTCCGGTCGGCTAGATAGCTCTGGTATAACGACTCGACATATTCGGCATTGGCGCCATTAAGATAAGATAGATTATCCATTGTGTATTTGTTACGATAAGTATTGCAAAATTAGGATTTTACCTGCTAATAATGACAATAAACTTAACAATAAAATCAAATAAAAAAGCTTTTGTAGACCACCTGCCAGATTAGGCTCTAACCGCCTGCACGTAAGTACTTTTAGGGTCAAAAGCCTTCAGCTGCTTTTCGAAGTCGAAACTGCCGGTAAGGCGCTGGTCGTTGCCTACTCCGGCCAGATTTGCCCAATTGCCCCAATTGCTGGCCGGACAATAGTCGATCAGTTTTTCTTCCAGATAGGCCGCGCCCATTACCCAATTCACCTTCAGTTCATAAACCAAATAGGTAGCCACCAATAAGCGCGAAGCATTGTTGATATAGCCTGTCTGGTTCAGCTCTTGCATAATAGCATCGACCAAGGGATGACCGGTGCTGGCCGTTTTCCACGAATGCAGCAGCTCGCTATCCGAAAGCGATATCACTTGGGCATCCTTTTTAAAGCCTTCGGGTTTAAAAAAGGTGTTGCCATACTTTTTAAACATGAAGCGATAGTAATCTCGCCACAGCAAACCCAATACCACCTGATTAAAATAAGGTTTTAAGCCGTAATTGGCTTCGGCTTCCTTCATTTTCCAGTATACTTCCCGAGGCGAGAGGCAACCCAAGGCCAGCCAAGGCGAAAGTTTGGAAACCACTTCGTTCTTTTTGAGCGAGGCATTGGCCAAGGCCATGTCTTCGCCGGCATGCAGGAAATCGTACAGGTGCTTAAACGCAGCCGCTTCGCCACCCTTGAACTCCGCATCTGGCAATAGCTCCTGCAAATCTTCATGCAGCACCAAGTCGCTTAAAGCGGGCATGGCACCCCAATCGTCGAGTTGGGCAAAGGCTATGTTTGTCGGCGTTGGAAAACAGGGTTTTACGATGGCATCACGCTCGGTCTTCTTTTTAAACTGCGTAAAAACATCGGGAATATCCTTAATGGGAAAGGGCAAATCCTCCTTGTTGTAAAGTGTATGGCCAATAAAATGCTTCAAGTTAATCCTAAGCTTCCACAAAAGGTCTTCAACAGCTACCGAAACAGCGGTTTCTTCGCTGGCCACTTCCCTATGGTGATAAACTTCGGTAATGTGGTGTTCGGCTACCAGTTGTGGCAATAACTCTTCGGGTTTCCCTTGCAAAATCAGGATATCGCCACCAAATTGCTGAAAAGATTGGCGCAAGGCCTGAACGCTTTCGAGCAGGAACCGCGCACGAACAGCGCCGGTTTTGATGCTATGGTAGCGGGTAGGTTCAAAATGACGGGGGTCAAAACAGTAAACGGGCAAAATTTCCTCTGATTTGGCAATGGCCTCTACAAGCATTTCGTTGTCGTGCATGCGTAGATCATTCCTAAACCAAACCAAAATCTTTTTGCTCATATCCGTAGCCATTTTATATCGAGTTGCAAATTGCACAATTTATCGCAATTACCTGTTGAAACATCCTATTTTTTACACACCGATAACACTCTTTGGCCCAACCCAAGTGGCTAGCCTATAGCACTTGGCCAGAAAGCTGTGGATCAAGGGTTTTACGCTCGCTCTTTTTCGATTTATAATAACCAGCCTGCAATTGCACGATCCAACAATGAACCAACCAATCCTCAAATCAGCAAACCAGCTAATGAACCAATATTGCTATCTTGGCATCCGAAAAACAAATCTTCAAAAAGCAAGGTTTAAAGGATATGGCAAAAAACATTTTGATTACTGGTGCTACCGGTTTGATTGGGCGCAAACTGGTGCCCCTTTTGTTGCAACAGGGCCATCGGGTCTCTATACTTTCTAGAAAACAAAGCGAGATCAAGGGAGCCAAGGTTTTTCTTTGGGATGTAAAGCAGCAAACCGTAGACCTCGCCGCCTTTGAAGGCATTGATACCGTGGTGCATTTGGCCGGAGCAGGAATTGCCGACAAAAAATGGACACCTGAACACAAACAGGAAGTGATAGACAGCAGGGTACAATCAACCCGGTTACTTTATCAAAGCATCAAGGACGCCAACGCGCCTGTAAATAGTTTCGTTTCCGCATCGGCTATTGGCTATTATGGCGACAGAGGCGAAGAAATCCTGACCGAAAACAGCGAGCCGGGCACTGGCTTTTTGGCCGATTGCTGCGTACTTTGGGAAGAAGCCGTAAACGAAGGCATAGGCCTGGGGCTCAGGGTTGTTAAAATAAGGGTTGGCCTGGTTTTAAGCAAGGAAGACGGCGCACTAGCGGCCATGGAAAAACCCATCAGGTATTTTGTAGGTGCCCCCCTAGGCAACGGCAAGCAATGGATGCCTTGGATACACCTTGACGATATGGTGAATATCTTTGCCAAAGCCGTAAACGACACCACAATGGCAGGCGCCTACAATGGCTGTTCGCCGGCACCGGTTACCAACGAGTTATTTACCAAAAGTATTGCCAAACAGCTTGGCCGACCCGTTTGGCCTATCCATGTACCTGCTTTTGTGCTCAAGGCGGTACTGGGCGAAATGAGCATCATGCCCCTGATGAGCAGCAATACTTCTTCTCAAAAACTGCTCGATGCTGGCTATAAATTTGCTTACCTTGACCTGGATAGCGCCCTGAACGCAATCTATGCCACAAAATAGCTCCAAAAACCATTATCATTAACCATGACAACAGAAATTAGCATCTGCTGGCTCAGAAGAGACCTCCGTCTAGAAGATCAGGCCGCGCTCTACCATGCGCTCAAAAGCGGTTATCCGGTACTTTGCCTTTTTATATTCGACCAACGTATTCTCTCGCAACTCTCCAATAAAGCCGATGCAAGGGTCGATTTCATTTACCAGACTTTGACGAAACTCAAGAACAAACTGGAGCAAAAAGGCTCTGCCCTATTGGTTAAACACGGAAAAGTAGAACAGGTTTGGCCCGAAATCATAGAGGCTTACAAGGTAAAGGCTGTTTATACCAATACCGATTACGAACCTTCAGCCACAGCACGCGACAATAGCCTGGCCGAATACCTGCGCAGCGAAAACATCGATTTTTTCAGCTATAAAGACCAGGTTCTCTTCGAGAAATCGGAGGTGGTGAAGGCCGATGGAACCCCTTACACCGTTTTTACGCCCTACTACAAGCAGTGGTTGCAAAAATTGGATCAGTTTTACCTGAAGCCTTACCCGACCGGAAAATATTTCGATAATTTAATCAAAACCCAGCCATTGCCTTTTCCGGCGCTATCCGAACTTGGATTTGAAGCGAGTGGCCAAGCATTTCCTTCTACCCATTTTGAAAAAAAACTACCCAAATACGACCAGTCGCGCGATTTCCCCGCCTTGGATGCGACCACGCACATTGGCCTGCACCTGCGCTTTGGTACCCTGAGCATCAGGGCTGTTGCCCAGGAAGCACTTGCACAAAAAGCAGACAAATGGCTTTCTGAGCTGGCATGGCGCGAATTTTACATGATGATTTTATGGCACTTTCCACATACAACTGACCATTCCTTTAAACCGGCTTACGACCATATCAAATGGCGCAACAACGAAACCGATTTCAAGGCCTGGTGCACAGGAAAGACAGGCTATCCCTTGGTCGATGCCGGTATGCGCCAACTCAACGAAACCGGGTTTATGCACAACCGCGTACGGATGGTGGTGGCCAGCTTCCTGTGCAAGCACTTATTGATAGACTGGCGTTGGGGAGAAGCCTATTTTGCCGAAAAGCTGTTAGATTACGACCAGGCCAGCAACGTGGGTGGCTGGCAATGGGCCTGTGGCTCTGGCAATGATGCAGCACCCTATTTCAGGGTCTTCAATCCGGCATTGCAACTTCAAAAATTCGATCCTAAAATGGATTATGTATACCGCTGGGCACCCGAATACCGATCAGCCTTGGCTCCTGTGCCTATAGTAGCGCACGAATTTGCCAGGGATCGCGCCTTGAAGGCCTACAAATTGGCATTAAATGAAAAAGCCGGCTAAACCGGCTTTTTGTTAATTCGTTACTCCTGTAATCTCTATCTCAAAATCGAGGGCCGAGTTAGGTGGTACCGTATAGGCTCCCGTGGCTTGGTTCCTACTTCCAGCTGCACCATAAGCCAGATCAGATGGCACAAAGAATCTGATCCTCGTTCCTTGCCTTAATCCTACCAATGTTTTTTGCCAACCTGGAATAAGGAGGTTAAGCGCCGATGACAAACCGTTATTCTGGTCGAATATAGTTCCATTCAGCAACCTGCCGGTGTAATTAACGGTAACCGTTGAAGCTGTGCTCGAAATCACATCGCCAGTACCCACAAAACTTGTAATGGTATACACCCTTGAAGGATTTTTAACCGCCGTTAAGCCTTTTGAAGTTAAAAAATCATTGATGTTTTTATCATCGATCTCGATCATGGTTTTATAAGGCGAAACCGTAATCTCTGAAAGGATAACCTCATTTGATGGAACTGTTGAAGTGCCATTTTTACCATAAGCCAAATAGGAAGGCAGGATTACCCTTACTTTGCCACCACGATTAACCCCAGTTAAGGCAATGCGATAGGCTGCTGGACTAACATAGCCCAAATAATTGCCCTCGGTACTGTAAGTTGCCGTACTGTAATAGCTTGTTCCGCTTAAAGATTTGATAGCCAAGCTATAAAAAACAGAATCCTTGTTCAACAAGGGAGTACCTGTTCCCTGACTAAGTACCTGATAGTAAAACCCAGATGGGTCTTTGGTCATGGTGAGGTTGTTTTGTTTGATGTAAGCCTGGATCTTAGCCTCGTCAATACTTTGGATGGTTTCATATTCTTTTTTGCAAGAATTGAACAGCAGCAAGAGGCCTAATAAAGCAATTGCCGGAAAGATAAGTTTTTTACGCATGAGCATATTTTATTGTGCGCTGATTAAATCGATGGTAAAGTCTAAAACCGCATTTTCGGGAATGCCCGGGCCTGGCGATTGGTTTTTATAGGCCAAGGCAGAAGGTACGATCAGCCTGATCCTGCCGCCTTTTTGAATCAGCGGAATACCAATTTGCCATCCTTGGATTAGCCTGCCCAAAACAAAGGTTACGGCGCTTGACGATTTGTCGAAAACGCTTCCGTTCAGCAATCTTCCTTCGTAGTTAACCACCACTGCGGTTGAAGAATTGAAGCTTACGTCCCCGCTTCCCGGAGTAATGATCTGGTAATAAATTCCCGAGCTGTGCTTTACGGCCGCAATGCCGTTTTTAGCTATGAAATCTGCAATGAGGCCGTCGTCTATCTTTGCTTGTTTCTCTGCATCATAACCTTCTTTTTTACAAGATGCAAAGGTTGCTACGATTAAAAAGAAACCTAAAAATAACCTGGTTTTAAACATAATTGCACAAAAATAAGCTTTTATTGCCTATGGCGCAATTTTTAACCAATTTTAACACTTCCCGCGGGAGACCAGAGGCCAAAGCGTAAAGACTGAGCCATGTTTGGGTGGACCAAGGCAAAAAGAAAAGACCAAAGCTTAGGACTTTGCCCAACTTTGGTCTTTTCGCCTTAATCTTTAAGCTTTACTTAAAAACAGTATTTATTGGCTTCGATCAATTGCAAGGCCACGTTTTGACGGGCTTGTTTTACGTTAAACGGCTCCATTTTGGTGAACCTGCGCAAACCTACCTGCATCATGCCCAGCTCATCGCCTTCGGCAAAAGCCCAAAGCGCTTCCTTGCCAGCTTTTTGCACGCCGTCAACGGCTTCTACAAAATAGATGCGCATCATATCCAGTTGCCCTTTACAGGCTTCTTCGCCACGCAGGCTAACCAGTTTTTCTGTCCTGAGCATCGCCGATTCAGCTACATAGACA
>JBCNPG010000138.1:0-6977 GCA_039593445.1 Pedobacter sp. | reverse complement strand
GTGGGAAGCATTGGAGAATATAGATAAACCCACTGGGCCATGAGATTATTTAAGAAAGCAAAAAAGGAGCGTGAACATGGAACCTTGACCGACCATATTGCGGACTATCTGGAAAAAAGGCAACACAGGTTGGCCGATTGGCTGAACCAAAAAACCAATGGCGTTTCCAAGAAATTGGTACTATATGGCCTCATTGTCTTCTGCGCAATAGCCATAAGCTATCTGCTGTACATCATGCTGACCGCATTCAGTTAAAATCAAAAAAACATATTAAAATGGATAAAAAAACAAAAAAAGACAGGCGAAAGGTGCTGTTGTTCCTTCCGCTATTGATCGTGCCGTTATTGGTACTGGGTTTCTACCTTTTCCGTAAGGGAAAGGATAAAGAGGCTTTAACAAATGCTTCGAAAGGTATCAACACCCGATTGCCCGATGCCGCTTTTTCGGCCGATACGCCAAAGACCAAGGCGGACTATTACGCGCAGGCAGAACGTGAGCAGAAGAAGAATGAAAATGGTATTGAAGGTATTGCGGGACAGTTGGGCTTTGATGTGGGTGGAAATTCTGCTAGTGGCAATGGCCATGAGCAGACACAGCAGATCAATGCCAAGCTTGAAGCGCTGAATAGGGAAATCAACCGCCCAGAACCAAATTATGCCAAGCCAACGGCACCTGCAAAACAATCATCATCTTCGATGAAATCCGATGTCGACCGATTGGAGGCCTTGATGAAAACGATGCAGGAGAACAAATCCGAAGACCCCGAAATGGCACAGCTCAACGGTATGATGCAGAACATATTGGACATCCAGCATCCAGAACGCATTGCCGAACGCCAAAGGTTCGCCCGTTCACTTGCGCCCGACAGCCAGTTCAGGGCAACGTCGGCCATTCTGGTGGACAACCAAAAAGCCGTACAGGGCGCAACTGTAAAGATAAAATTGCAGGACAGTCTTCGCATCGGAAATATGGTCATACCCAAAGGACATATCATTTTCGGGGCGTGCAGGATTGCCAACCAAAGGCTCATGGTAGACATTACCAATATCCGATTGGGCACTTCCATCATTCCCGTAGACCTTTCAGTATACAGTCTGGATGGTATGCTTGGGATTGTCGCTCCCGAGGCCGCTTTGACTGGCGCATTGAACGATGGAACCGACAATGCTGTGCGAAGTGTGGGCCTTGGTTTTGATGCTTCGGTGGCCACGCAGGTAGCGGGTGCTGGGATTGACGCCGCACGACAGCTCATCAGCCGTAAGGTCAAGAAGATAAAGGTAAAGCTGAAGAGCGGTTATCCCATATTGTTAAGAAACAATAGCCAAAGGCGATGACACTCTTGATGGGAACCAAAAAGGCGGTTGCCCCACTGGTCAAAGAGCTTCGGAAGATTTCGCTGTATGGGGAAGAGATGAGAAATCAGATAGTCGTCTTTTATGAGCATCCAGAACACGACCCGCCCATTACACTAAAAAAGCAGTTTGGCGATAACTTGGTGAAATTCCGAATAGAAGCTGGTTTTAGGTTGTTCCATGGTCTTTATCTCAAATCCTATGCTGTATATGTACCGCAGGTACATCAAAAGGAGGAACACTTCGTGCATAACGGCATAGATAGCAGATTTCTGGAGGAAAGGATGAAGCGGATTGATTGGAACAACAAAAGCGGTTGGTTGCAAAGTGGTGATATGGAACATCCGATTGCCAAAAAGGCGACAGAACTCTTTGGCGAACTGAACCATTTTGCGCATTTGGGCAGGAACAATGATTTTAGGGCAATGGAGCGGGCTGGAATGGTAAGGGACTACCTGCTTTTTACCTATCTGGAAAACACGCCGATGAAGCAACGCCTTTTGGATTCCCAACCGCATCTGGAACAAATATTCTATAGGGAAATACATTTCCCTGCTCACATCCATTCTGGCGTTCCCGGTAACCGCATCGATAATGTTGTAGAGTTGGAACGCCTGAGTGGACTGGCATATTCAGAAAACTTTAAAAACAAGGAAATTATGAACTTGAACAATCTCGAAGATCTCAAGGAAGAGATGAAAAAATTGGGCTTTGGAGATGCCCACATCGCAAAGATGGAAGAGCACATGAGGAAGGACGAACCCTTCTTTAAGCTCCACGATACGGTAAAGGCAACAAGGGGTCAGGTGGACATTACCCTGCACTTCAAACAGTCGGGGCAGTCCGATTACTATTACCTCAACCGCTTGGAAGCGGTGCATAACCTTGCCAAACCATTGGAGGAAGGCCAGCAGTACATCATCCTTACCCGTACTCCAGAGGGACAGGATAATGGCACGAAAAAGATGGCCAACCTGAACGAGGCCATTGCCTATTTCAAGAAACAGAGCGGCAACGTGGAACTTGCTGTTGGCAAAAGTGCGGCCAGCAAGACCATGCTCGCCAACATGGAAAACGGTAAGGTCAATTATGTGGCAAAAGACTTTGACCGTTCCTTCAAATCGCCACCGATGCCGCAGACCTTTTGGCTGAACCACGGCGAGGGCTTCGGACGTGAACATGCCGCAAACTTGGTACAGGGCCGTTCGGTCTATCGTGAGGATCTGCTCAACAGGGATGGTGTTCCGTACAATGCCTGGGTACAACTGGATACCGATAAGGCAAGGGACAGGAACGATAACCTGACCATGCGCCATTTTACCGATTCCTATGGCTATGATGTAAGGGCGCAGTTGAACGATTACAGGATAAAGGAAATGGAAGACCCGAAAACCGCGCAGAAACTTGAAAATGCACTGCTGAACGGAAACAGGCCAATAGTTACGGTATTCAAGGATGGCGAGGAAAACAAGATGTTCCTTGAAACCGCCGTTCGTTATGGAAAGCTGAACTTCTATCGAGAGGATGGCAAACCTGAAAAACGCGAGCAGTTCCTGAAGGAAACGGGATTGGAAGTCAGTAATTCTTTCAGCAAGAAAATGGAGCAGGGCAAGGATAAAGAGGTTGCGCAGGGCCAGGGAATGGCAATGTAGCCCGAAAATCATATATTCGCTCTACGATTTTGTAATCTAATTTATTAACCATATAAAAATAAGACATGGAAAAATTTGGAAAAGTTAAGGAGCTTATTGCTTCTATCCAGGCAGATGCCGACAAATTCTACAACAAAGCTAATGGTGCGGCAGGTACTAGGGTACGTAAGGCAATGCAGGATTTAAAGGTGTTGGCCACCGATATCCGTAAGGAGATCACAGAGAAAAAGAATTCAAAGTAAGAGTTATTTATTTGTGATGATAAGCCCGATTGCTAACAATCGGGCTTATCATTGTTCAATAGTGATTGAAAGGTAATGTCCCATGTGATATAAACTTTATGCTATCAAGATTTATATCTTTATTCATAAATGTTAAGTTTGGAATATCAGGTATAGAAATTCTAAAATCATCGTTTTTCAAATTCTCCCTAAGTTCCATTAAAAGCCTGCCAAGTGCATTTGTGCCAGAATAATACTCCCCCTCATCTGTAGCTCCCCATATCTTATCTTCTTTTGTAAATTCTACAATTGATAAGTTTTTTGTAGATAACAAGGCTTTACTAAATAATTCTTTATTTTGATGTAATTTCAATTGAATACAAAATTTCATAATCTTGAATCTTTGTACATCCCAATCAAATCTTGTTTTTTCGATATGAAGTCTAGCATATTGCTTTGCAGAAATTGGACTGGAATAACTGATTATTTTCTTTTGAATCTCAGGATGTCTTGGATAACGCAATGCTTGATATAGTAGCTCAACATTTTTGATAATTATATCATTTACAGTTATGGGAAACCCTGGAGCCATATTTGATAAAGCGCCATATTTACCACTTGTGCTTTTAAATGTTATACACTCTTTCTTGTTATAGTTTCTAATACTTAATCCCATATATCCCAATTGTGGCCCCTTTTAACAGGAAATAACGGATACCAATCATTTGCTCCCCACCAAAATACTAACGGACAAGTATTGGAAATATTCCTCCATGTAAAAAAGTGAGTTCCTGTCCCTAAAGTTTTGTAAGATGGTGGGGTCATCCCCAGTGGTCTTAAACTGTGAGCGTTGGGGTTCTCTATTCTTTTCATTATTTCATATCCTTTTTCACATAAAATTTTCTCATATCTCTCTCTATTATCTGTATTTGTAAAAAAAATCTCCTTTTTTGGAAAGTCAGTTCCTCTAAATGCAAATTCGTGTTTACCCATTTCATATTTTCTGTCGAATAGGTTTTCAAGATAATCCAATATTTCATCTCCTAGATCGGAATGCTTAGGGAAAATGTGATTAAATTCTGGGTTTGAATTAAAATAGTTAATTCTAGGATTATTTTCAATCTCTGCAACTCTGTAGAATTTTAGTCTATTACCTAATTTGAAACCTAAATTTTGATCTATTGAAAATCTCACGTTAGCGGTTCCCCATGTATGGAGAATTACGAACGACGCAATTACTCTTATATCAGATTTCTGAAAATTTTCTTTTCCATATTTCTCGATCTCTAATAAAATATCTTTTTTGAAATTGCCAGCAGATGCTAAAACATCATCGAAATAAATCCAATTTTTTACTGCTTTTTTACCACAATCATCCAACGAATAGCCAAACTTTTCTTTTAACTCGTCGTTGATAAATCCTAGTAATACCTTTTGACTTTTCCCTGGTTGCTGACAATCTAAAAATTTTGTTTCATCCAAAAAGTCTGTAATTGTTTCATAGCCAAAATCTTTTCGGAGAACCTCAAATTCTGAACTAATGATTGCCAGCGTACGCTCTTTGGTCAAGTAGCTCATAGGCAATAGGTGAAGAAATTCAGTAAGAATAAATTCTCTGTCCCCCTCGTCAAATTGGTTTACCCATTTTAAGACATGTTCCTCATCGATTTTTGTGTTGTAAGTCCATCCAATATCTTCTATTCGATAATCCTTTAAGATTTCAACAATTTGTTTAATTAACGCATCCATAACTAATTTTTATGGGTCAAATTGCTATAAATAATCAATAGTGGTTTTGGATATTGAATACAGAGAGCAAAATTAACCAATTGAACGTGATAAAGTTAATTTTTTTTATGTCTACAGACAACACCTTAGAAATCTCTATATAACGTCAAGTCATTAGGGTTCGCTTAAATGAAAAAAATTACCCCCGAACCTTTTTGTTCCAAAATTTCTGAACAATCCGCTAGCCTAGTCAAGACCAAGCCCCACAAGGGGGTTTGCTGAAAAAAAATCTCCACACCTCGCTTCGCTCGGGTAGTATTTTTTTTCGCAAAGTCTTGCCTGCCTATCGGATTGTATCAAGTGAGGGCTTTTAACAAAAAGGCAGGAGGCTTCAGCCGACAGCATTTTTTAAAGGAGAAAAACCCATGAGCAGAACCAATGGCAGAAGCCCACCCACACCACCAACCGCCCCAACGGTCAGACCGCAGGGCATAACGAGAACCGCCCTTTTGGGGCAGATACTAGAAATAATTATTGAACACAGATTAAAATATAGAAATCATGAAAACAACAGTAATCGGAAGCGGAAAAGACAGCGCAACAACAACAGTTAACAAATCGACAGAAAAAGGGGCAATCCGTCCGTCGGTACCTTTAAAAGATGCCACCAGGACCGAAGCTAAGGAAGAGCCAAAAGCGGAAGCGGTAACCGCAAAGGCTACCGAGACCAAGAGCGAACCAACAAAACCAACGGTTACGCCCGAAGCGCCAAAGGCAGAGCCGACAAAAGCGGAATTGAGGGAAGCTTTGCAGGAGCAGAAACCAATCCTAAATTTGGATGCCACCATCAAATTTGCGTTGGAATTGAACCGCCGTATCAACCAAAGGGGCAAATTATTGGAGACCATCAGCACGCTAGAGGAATTCGAGGTAATGCAAAAGGACGATGCGGACGAGACCGAGAGCAACCACTACCAACGTTGCGAGTTGACTATAGAAGATGACAAGGGCAGAGAGTTTACGACCAAAAACCCTTTTATCATTAATGCGGTAGCCACAATGGTAAACACTTTGTGCATTGACAAATTGGCGGAAATCGAGGGAGATATCCATTTCCCTAGCAAATAAACAGTGACCGCCCCCAATCGGGGCGGTTAATTACTTAACCAAATCTTTATACGATGTTCGAAGCATTTATCGAATTTCTTGACCAATTGTATTGGCCAGGCTATGGGGTAGAATTCGAGGAGGAAAACCCGAAAGCCTTTTACCAGCAATTGGACAAGTTCAAGAAACAGCATATCCAAAAGCGATGAAGTACGAGACCATTTTTATTATGGTACGTGTGGCAGTCCACGCAGACCATAAACAGTTATCAGATATAGTACACGAGATAGAGACCCAATCAAAACTGACCCTTAGCGATACGGCAAACATCAATGTACTGGAAACTGAAATTCTTTTATCAAGGGTTAGGAACGTTAAAAATATCAATCATGGCACACAACATAAATTATAACAGCAAGACCGAAAAGCACAGCTTTTTTAGTGTAAAGCAGAAGGCGTGGCACAGTCTGGGCACGATCATAGAGGACTATCCGACAAGTGCAGAAGCAATCCAGCACGCAGGATTGAATTACAACGTAGAAAAACGCAGGTTGTTTACGGTTGACAATGGGCAACCGCACGAGAACGAACCCGATTTGTTGGTGCATTCGGAAATAGAAGTTCCCGACTATTTTGCCACCATCCGCACTGATACCAAGCAGGTTTTGGGCGTAGTGGGCAAGGATTACGAAGTGGTACAGAACGTTGATGCCTTTTCTTTTTTCGATAGCATCGTTGGCGGTGGGGATGGGATTTTGTACGAGACCGCAGGGGCATTGGGCAAGAGCGAACGGATTTTTATAACGGCAAAACTCCCCGAGTTTATCAAGGTGGGCAGATCGGATTTAATTGAGCAGTATCTGTTCCTCACGACTTCGCACGATGGTTTTGGAAGTATTACCGCATCATTTACCCCG
>JBCNPG010000137.1:0-6996 GCA_039593445.1 Pedobacter sp. | reverse complement strand
AACGAAATTACCATTAAGCCGGTAGCCAAAGCTAATGTTTATGAATTTTCTGGCTATATCAAAGTTGCTGACGATGGCTTATACACTTTTGCCTTAAGCACCAATGGCAAAGCTTTTTTGCGATTGCACGAAGCGGTAATCATAGATGCCGATTATGGCTATGTGGCCAATAAACAATTGCAGAGCAGCATCAGGCTCAAGGCAGGCTACCATCCATTTACCCTTACCGTTAAGGATGCCAAAACCATCAAGCTTTTATGGGCCGAAGATGGCGCAAGTGCCAAGGCAATCGGCGTTGGCAACTTATACCATTAATCCATTAAAAAGAAGTTAATTAAATAGGTTAAAACAGCTAAATGCCAGATTAGAACAATAACTTTACCATACAGAATAAGGACCATCTAACCAAATGAAAACTAAATTAACCGCTGTTGCAGGGCTATGGTGCTGTGCATTGTTTGGCCATTACGCTATGGCCCAAACCGCCAAGGTCGACAGTTCGCACGTACAAACCTTGCGCATCGACCCGAATGCCGCCATGGGTGCGCCAGTCTCCGAAATTTTCGACGAAGTAAGCTTTATCCCCTTAGAAACCACTAAAGAAAGCCTGTTTGGCACCATTGCCCAACTCGAGATCCTAGATAACCATTATATCATCTATGATTTTGATACCAGGGCTGTTTTAATCTTCACCAAGGCTGGCAAGTACAAAACCAAGATTGATGCATCCAAGTTGCCGCTTGACGCCGATTCGAAGGAGCAAAGCTTCTGGGGCTTCAACCTGCAGGAAGAAAATGGGGTAGGCTATATCCAGATTAATTCGAACAAGTTCTTTTTTTACTATGATATCAATGGGAAATTGGTTAAAAAGGTCAAGCCCGAAGATATGCCCGATAACAGGAAATATTTTAATGATAAGGTCAATTATGTTCGGGTTAACTATATCGCCAAAAAAGACGATTCGATATCGTATGATGTAGGCATCTACAATAAGAACAAAGGAATTTTAACCTATTTCCCTTTCAATACCAACCGCTACAACGATGACGATTTTATCGGGGCAGGCGAAAATTTTTGGCTCAACGAGCAAAGAGACCGGTTTTGGTTTACTCGATTTTACGAGTATTCTATCTTTGAGGGCAACGCCAACGGCCTTTCGCTCGCTTACAGGCTGATCTTTCCGATGAACATGTCGTTGCCCAATGATTTTGTCACCAACCCCATCTACAAGAAAAAACGCACGAAGTACTTCCAAGACAACAGTGGCAAGGTTTACAGTCTTGGCAATGTGATGTTTATTGGCGATAACCTGCTCTTTAGGTTGGGCGTTTGGAATGGCGCAAAAAAGAATATGCTGGCCTATAATATTAAATCGGGTGCCCTGTTGTCTATGAATGATATCGAACCCGACGAAAAGAGCTTCTATTTGCCTATCAATGATTCTGGAGTAGGCTATGATTTTCTAAATAGGGGCTTTCTCTTGTACAAAAACAGCTATTTGTACACCAGCTATTCCTCACTCGCCATGTTTGCCTTCAAAGAACAAAGTGCCAGCAAAAACCCCAAATATGATGCGGTTTTAGCCGATTATTTTAAAACGCAGAATAGAAAGAGCAATCCCGTAATCATCCAGTTAAAACCTAAGAAAAACTAAGCTCTATATGCGTTTGTATAACGTTCTCCTCATGGCCATGCTGTTGGCCTTTACCTCTCATTTTTGTCTTGCCCAACAAGCCAAGCCAGTGGCGCCAGGAAGCGTAAAGGGCATTTTAAGAGATACGGTGCATAAATATGTGGTTAAAACAGCCACCATTTCTGTTTACCGCGAAAAAGACAGTACATTGCTCAATTTCCAGCTGAGCAATAATTATGGCGAATTTAATGTAAAAAACCTGCCCGTTGGCATTCCGCTAAGGCTGGAAGTAAGCCATTTGGGTTATGCAACCCTCGACCAAAAGTTTACCATTGGAGCCAGCACCAATGTGCATGATTTTGGTACGCTGATTTTGAAGGTACGCGATATTACCCTGAAGGAAGTTGTGGTGAAAGTGCCACCCATCAGCATGAACGGCGATACCCTCGAAATCAATCCGGCCGCCTTTAAGCTCGATTCGAACGCCGTGATAGAGGATGTACTCAGGCGCACCCCAGGCATTACCCTTTGGGGCGATGGTGCCATTACCGTTAATGGCAGGGCGGTTACAAGTGTTTTTGTAGATGGAAAGGAATTTTTTGGAAACGATCCTAAAATCGCGTTGCAGAACATCAGCAAGCAGGCGATCCAAAAGGTACAGGTGTATAATCAAAAGAACGAACAAAATCCGCTCGATTCGAACCTCATCATGAACCTCAAGCTCAAGGCCAGCAAGAAATTCGGCATGTTTGGCAAAATAGGGGCGGGTGTAGGCACTACCAAACGATATGAAGTCGATGGCAACCTGAACATCTATACCTCAAAGCTGCAGCTGGGCATAGTGGGCGCCAGCAACAATGTAAACAAGACTGCCAGTAATGCATCCACATTATTATCTAACAGTACTTTTAAAGGGATAGGGGCTAATATCAGCTACCAACCCGATTTTAGGGCTCCGGGCATTGCCAAGCCCAGTATCGGAGGCTTGACATTCAAATATGATTTTAAGGAAAACCCCGACTACAACAAAAGAAGTAGCTTGTCTGTGAATTACTTTGGCCAAAACCGCGACTTCCAGAATGAGTCGCAGAATGAAAGCATCACCACCATTGCCAATGCCGACCAGCTGTACGGCAGCTCCAGCAACAAGAGCCATTCCGATTACAACATCCAAAACTTGGATGCCACGTACCAATATGCCAATAAAAACCATACGTTAGACTTTACGCAGCGCCTAACCAAAAACAATTCGCAAAGCAGCAGCCAGTCGCTAAGCAGTTCGTTTGATAACCAGCGGGTATTGGTGAGCCAGAACGCGGCGGTAAATACCAGCGAAATCCAAACAACCAATTTTCATTTTGCAGCCAATTACCGAAAAAGCAAATTCGATTTTACGCCGAAGGCATTTAAGCTGTTCAACTATGTCAACGTTAGCTATGGCTTAGATGCCAATTCGAACCAGAACCAGAGCAACAGCCAATCCGATTTCAGGTCTTTCGTCAATACATCGACCAGCAGAAAACTAGAAAGGCGCTATGATAACCAGGTCGACAATACTCAGCAGAGCCTGGTCTTGGAGCTCCCTCAAATGACCAACATTTTTAAACTGAGTCGGTTTACGAGCCGACTGGGCATGAGTTTGAAGAATTCGCTTAAACTGGGCAATACCAAAAGCATTAACCTGGCCGAAGACCTGGATGCCCTTACCGGTAACTATAAAACCAACAATTACCTGAGCAGCCGTTTAACTACCAATCAGCTGGAAGAGCAGCCCGAGCTGAATATACAACGGAGTTTTGGCAAAAGCCTGGCCAACCGCTTTGCTAAAAACCTGAGGTTTTCCGTTGGATTGAGCCAAAGTATTATCGTGCAGGACAATAAATCGACGAAGAGTTTTCAGAATATCCGCAAAACCTATAGCCGGTTTTTGCCTAATGCCAATATCAGCTACTCTAACTTTCAGTATGGCGATTTTTATGAATCGATCAACATCAGTTACCAGCAGAACATGCGTATTCCCAACATCAACCAATTGGCGCCGCTAACCGACAGCATTAACCTCTACAGTCTTCGCCTTGGCAACCTTGGCCTGCGCGAGGCTCAAGTACATGGTTTTAGGTTTTCTTATAGCCATACCGACCAAAAAAAGAAGAACACCTTTAACTATAATGCCAGTATCAACGCCGAAATGATCAACAATGGCTTTGCCGACAGCCTTTTTGTGGATGCGCAGAACCGGCAGGCCAGCTATACCGTAAACGTTAATGGAACACGCACATTCAATGGGTCTATCAGCGTTAATAAGGCCTACAAGCTTAAAAAAGGCGAAGTACAGCTGAGGCTGAATTCGAATATCGACTTTTCAAAAAATCCAGGTTACGTGAATGGCGTGCTCAATTTTTCCAACTTGCTGAGAAGCAATAATGCGCTCAATGTTTTTTATACGCTCAACGATAAGCTGGCTGTAGAAGCCAGTACCAGCTTTAGTCCTTCGCGTTCAAAACAACGCAACTTTAATACCGAATATAGGGGAGCCAATTATATGAACAGTTTGAGTGCCAGCTACAATATCACCAAAAAGCTGACGCTGAGCAGCAACATCAATTTCAACAAGACTACGTCTAACAATACCGACGCCATCAATTTTACCATCTGGAATGCCAATGTTACTTACCGCTTCTTCAAAAATAACAGCGCAGAGTTTAAATTGGCCGCGTTAGACCTGTTGCACCAGAATACCAGCGCAATCATTTTTGCCAGGGCCAATGGCCTAACCACGGGCACGCAAACTGTTTTGCAGCAATATTTTATGACTACTTTGTCTTATTACCCACGTATTTTCGGCACGCCTGATAAGAAAAAATAAGGGAATGGCAACCGGAGGAGCCGGCTTTGTTTTTTGAAAAGCCAAGACAGTTTTTCATGGCCGGTTCAGCCCTGCTGTCCGCTTTACTTCGTGCCCGCTGCCATCAGGTTTAAGCAATGGCTGTGCTGCCCACAAAAAATCCCCGATCGAATTAACGGTCGGGGATTTTTGTAGGAATAAATCAAGCCTACCAGTAAATGGTATAAAGTGCGGTTAGCAAAGCAATGATCACCAATGCACCGATGGTGAAGCTTTTCGAGGTCTTGAACATGCTCGCATCAACCTCCAGGCCTTTAGGAGTAATGCCCTTTCTGTTTTCGATATTGGTAATAATGCTCATGCCTATGATACAGAGGATAAACACGATGCCCATCCTGTCGATGAAAGGAATTTCGTAAATGCCTTTGTTGTCATAATTAGGCTGGAACAAGCCATAAGGAGTTAAGAAGCTGAGGTTTGCCCAGTTTGGCAGGAATTTCAACACGATGGAGAAAATAAAGCCTCCAATGGTGGCGAATAAGGCCGCGTTTGAAGTCGTTCTCTTCCAGAAGAAACCCAAAATAAACATGGCAAAAATACCGGGAGAAACGAAGCCGGTATATTCTTGGATATAGTTGAAGCCCTGTTTTCCTTCGCCCATGAGCTGTTCGCCTATAATGACAGAAAGCACAACCGCAATTAGAATGGATACGATTACTGCAACCTTTCCAATGCCAACCATATTCTTTTCTGTTGCCTCTTTGTTGATGGCTTTTTTATAGATGTCCAAGGTGAAAATAGTGGCAATACTGTTGGCCTTGCCTGCCAGCGAAGCTACTATGGCGGCGATGAGTGCGGCAAAGGCCAAACCTTTGATTCCTATTGGAAGCAGGTTCAGCAGGTTTGGATAGGCTTTGTTCACATCTACCACGCCTTTCGAATCCAGCATTTCGGTGTGGAACATGCCATATTTGGTGTAAAGTACATAGGCCGCGATGCCTGGCAATACTACAATTACGGGCATGAGCAGCTTTAAAAAGGCCGCAAATAGAATGCCTCCACGGGCTGTTTTCAGATCTGCACCCAAGGCACGTTGCGTAATGTACTGGTTACAGCCCCAATAGTTGAGGTTTACGATCCACATGCCGCCAATTAATACCGAAAGACCCGGCAGGCTTACATAGTTTTTATTGTCCTTGCTAAAAATCATATGAAAATGGTCGTTAGCCTCGCTTTTCAGGATGTTTAAGCCATTTAATAGGCCACTGGTGCCAGATTTGGTGGCAAGTAGCTCAAGCGCAATATAAGTGGCTACCAATCCGCCCAATATCAAGAAAAACACCTGTATAACATCAGTGTAGCCAATTACCTTCATGCCCCCAAGGGTAATGATAATGGCAAATACGGCCAATAGGATAATGCACAAAAAGATATTCAGGCCAGAAATATTGCTGATGGCCAAGGCACCAAGGTATAAGATCGACATGAGGTTAACCACGATGTACAACATCAGCCAAAACACCGCCATGATCATGGCCACAGTGCTGTTGTAGCGCTGGTGCAGGAATTGGGGCATGGTAAAGATCTTGTTCTTGAGGTAAACTGGGATAAAGAATACCGCGACCACAATGAGGGTAGCTGCGGCCATCCATTCGTAGGTGGCAATGGCCAAGCCCATTTTAAAGCCCGAACCACTCATGCCGATAAACTGCTCGGCCGAAATGTTAGAGGCAATTAACGAGGCGCCAATAGCCCACCAGGTTAATGAGCCTTCTGCCAAAAAATAGTCCTTAGAGTCGCCGGTTTTTGATTTCTTTTTGTAGTAAATGTAAAAGCCGTAGGCTGCTACAACGATGAAATAGATTAAGATTACAATGTAATCCTTAAAGTCCAACAGGTTGTGTTTCATTAAAAGATATTTGGTTTAAAGTTTAGGTTTTCTAAATGTACAAAATAGCATTTATCATTTTTAATTCTAACCAGAATAATAGTGAGCAAACGTTTGCGTTTGAGCGGATTGTCTTTTTAAATCGCAGCTTTACGGCCATACCTATTATATGGATCAGATATAGCGGTTAATGAGGTTTTCTAAATACTCCTGTTTGCCGCTGCGCTTTTCTGGTTCGCCACTAGCCACGGCATGGTTCCTTAAATCTTCCAAGCTCAGCTTGCCTTGCTCAAAAGCCTGGCCCTGTCCGGCATCAAAAGAAGCATACCGTTCTTTGCGTATTTTTGGATAATCCGATTTTTGCAGGATGGCGTCGGCGGTAAGCAGGGCCCTGGCAAAAATATCCATGCCTCCAATGTGCGCATAAAATAGATCGGCTGGGTCGGTAGAGTTGCGACGGATTTTGGCATCGAAGTTTACGCCTCCGCCCTGCAGGCCCCCGCCTTCCAAAATGATCAGCATGGCTTCGGTCAGTTCGTTAATATCGTTCGGAAACTGGTCGGTGTCCCAGCCGTTTTGGTAATCCCCACGGTTGGCATCTATCGAGCCTAGTAGGCCATTGTCGACAGC
>JBCNPG010000136.1:0-7014 GCA_039593445.1 Pedobacter sp. | reverse complement strand
GTTTAAATTAGCAGATTCAAAGCCGCCAATATGACTAGCAACCCTCTCCGGCTTTTGAAAGATAAGCGAATAAACCGATGAAACTGCCGTGGGTAATATCCCTCTGATGGGGTTAGTGCCAACGATTTCCGTTTGCAGCAATGTGCAATTTCATCGCCATGAGAAAACAGTGATGAAAAAGAGATTAGTAGTTTTAACAGGAGCGGGAATCAGTGCAGAAAGCGGCCTCAAAACCTTTAGAGACTCTGATGGGCTATGGGAAGGTTATGATGTTAGGGAAGTAGCTACGCCAGAAGCTTGGGACTGGAATCCGGTTTTGGTACAACAGTTTTACAACGAGCGTCGCAAGCAGGTTCGCGCGTCCTTGCCCAATGAGGCGCACCTGGAGCTGGCGAAACTCGAAACCCTGTTTGACGTTCATATTATTACCCAAAACATAGACGACTTGCACGAAAGGGCTGGCTCCAGTCAGATCATTCATCTGCATGGCCTGATTACAATGGCGCAGTCTGACCAAAATCCGGCACTTGTTTATCCCATTACTGGCGACGAAATTCAAATGGGCCAATTGTGCGAACTGGGCTCGCAGCTAAGGCCACATGTAGTTTGGTTTGGTGAGCCTGTACCCATGATCGAAACCGCTGCGCGCATTTGTGCCAGCGCCGATCTGTTTATGCTGGTGGGCACTTCGCTGGCCGTATATCCAGCTGCCGGATTAATCGACTATGTCCCTAAACACGTACCTAAATATATTATCGATCCTAAAATCCCATCGGTAGAGCGCTATCACAATTTGATCAAAATTGAAAAATCTGCTACTATAGGCTTAAAAGCGGCTGCCGATTTATTAAAACAACATGTCTAATCGCAAAAAAGCCGTATTTAATTGGAGCGGAGGGAAAGACAGTACGCTGGCCCTTCACTATGTATTGCAACAAAATGAATTTGAAATCAGCTATTTGCTGACTACGCTGAACGACTCCTTCAATCGAATTGCCATGCATGGCGTAAGAGAGGAACTTTTAATGGCACAGGTAGAAAGCCTGAAACTTAAGCTGCTACAGGTTAGGCTCCCCGAAATGCCCAGTATGGAAATTTATGAACAGATTATGGGGCAACAGTTGTACAAACTCAGGGAAGAGGGAATCAGTCATGCCATCTATGGAGATATCTTTTTGGAAGACCTGAAAGTGTATAGGGAAAGCCAGATGGAGCAATTAGGCCTATTAACCGTTTTTCCATTGTGGAAAGGCGATAGTTTGGAACTTGTAAGGGATTTTATAGAATTAGGTTATAAGACGATTGTAGTGGGTGCAGAAGATGGCTTGCAGGAGTTTTGCGGACGGGTGATAGACCATCAATTTTTGGACGATCTGCCCAATTATGTGGATCCCTGCGGCGAAAACGGAGAATTTCATACTTTTGTATTTGATGGCCCAATTTTCGAAAAACCTATTGATTTCACGATCGGTGAACGGGTTTTTAAGGCTTTCCCAAAATTTAACCAAGAAGACCTGCCGACCGGATATTGGTACATAGATCTTATTCCGGCGCATTAAACCAAACTAGTTTTTCTTTTTGTTGAATAGCTTGCTCAGGTTGGGCTTAATGCCTACGGCAAGTGGTACGGCGCTAAAGCTGCGGTTTTGTATTTTGCTGAAACCTTGCATGTAGCTGGCTTCAACAAACAGCGAAGCTCCGCCAATATTGTATTCGGCGCCCAATCCGGCTTCCAGCATTCCCATGCCATTGCTCTTGTTGTCGAGCGTTGCCAAATGGCTGTTTTGATCGATGCTAACGCGTGGCGTAAGGATGATGCCGCCACCACCGCCAGCAAAACCGTACCAGGCAAATTTACCATTGATCTGCCGATAGCCCAAAGCCAGGTTGAGCAGGTAAGTAGTGGCTCTTGCTTTTTTCAATGAATAGGCATAACCTTCATCGGGACTCAATTCTTGGTAGCCGTAAGCATGCAAGCTCACTTTGGGGTAAAGAAAGAGGCCTTTGTTGCCGAGTCCTAAATTTAATCCTAGCGAAGTGGAGAATTTTGGTTTTAGATAGTCCGCAGTTTCACCTACCGGAAAAGAGAAGCCAATACCGCTCATGCTGTAAAGTTTATCTGGTCGGGTAGGAGAATTTTGCGCTTTCAGTGAAGTTGCCATCAAGGTTGCTAAACCGCAGGCAACCGCCATGATATGTTTTTTCATCAGATGGTTTTTGTTGCTTCTACCTAACAGCAGATGGCGTGTTTTGTTTGGCTAGCTGGGCAGCAATGGGGAGATATGGGTTAAATTAAAAATGCCCAAAAACGGTCGTCCTTGGGCAAACTTTGCATTTATTTGGCTAAAATATCAGTCCGAATTATATTTTGTTGTTAATTTTATTAATCTAATTATCAATGCTTTATATATTTTTATGTAAAGTGATTGATTTTATATTGTCTGTTAGAACTACTTGTATTATTGCTGAAATAAAGAATAATATTTTGTTTGTAAATTAAACCTGCTATTTTACAATTAGTTACATCGGTTAATTAAATAATTATTGTTGCCTTTGATAGGCCGCAGAAAAATCGCTTCTCATGGTTTTGAAACGCTCGGTAACTGTACTTAAAAACTCTTCGTCCAGCAGCTGGAAAACTTCGTTTGCTCCTCCTCCCATCAGGTCGAGCTCGGCCAATTTATAGCTTTGTTCGAGTTGTCCTTGTTCAAATTTGACAATGTATTTCTGGTTCATACTAAACAAAGTGATCTTGAAATTGGGGTGTGGTAGTTCGGCAACTATTCTCATGTTGATGTATTTTTGAAAAAAATCGAAGCAACTTGTGCCATTGCTTCGCCTCTCGGTTTGTTTAAAGTTTAACACCCATTTCTTTAAGTAGGAAATCGGCATGGTCAATTTTTTGGGCTACCCAAAGCACATACCTGATGTCTACGCCGATAGAGCGGCTATAGCTTTCGTTCCAGGCATAATCGTTAATGGTAGCTTCGTAGGCCCGGTCAAAATTAACGCCTATCAATTCGCCATAAGCATTCATGATCGGCGATCCTGAGTTGCCTCCGGTAGTGTCCATGTTATACAAAAAGGCTACAGGTACATCGTTCAGTTCCTTTTTGGCGAATGGTCCAAAATCCTTGGCTTCCCAAAGCGACCTGATTTGCTGCGGGTAATTGAATTCTGGGTTTCCGGTAGCACCTTTTTCCAAAATGCCTTTAATGGTAGTGTAAGGAGCCATGTAACTGGCATCGGCAGGCGAGTAGCCACGCACGTGGCCATAGGTAAGCCTCAGCGTACTGTTGGCGTCCGGAATGAAATCCTTTTTCAGGAATTTCTCTTTTACGTTTACATAGTCGCCCATTAATTTGTTTAATACGCCATCTCTACGGTCTTTTTCAGGCTTAAGCGTAGCAATTTGTTCGGCAATGCCCTTTTCGAACAAAAGAATGCCGTCGTTGTAATCGCCAACGGCTTTGGCTGATTTGAGGATGTTGTTGAATACATAGTTCTGGTCTTTCAAACGGCTTAATCCAAAAGCATCGTTAATAAAATCGTTTACCATGGCTTCGTTATTTGCGCCACGATTAATGATCTTATCTACGGCGCTCACCCTTTGGTTGGCAGAGAAAACGGCGGCATCCATCATCATTTTCTTCAATATCCTCCGGTCTACATCAATGTCATAAGCTTCGTAAACGGTGTTCAGCGCTTGTTTAAGCTTGGCAATGTTACTGTTGAAGTAGGTTTCCTTTTGGGCGCTTGGCTGTGCCTCCAGCTCCCCTTTAAAGGCGTTGAGCTGTTTGGCTACGTTAAGCAGGCTGGTAGAGGTGTAGATCTGTCCCAGCCAGAGGTCTCTGTTGGCATCGCCGTTAATCTGCTGGTAAAGCTGGTCTATGTCGTTCATCAGATTGCCGTATTGGGCTTTTATTTCGACATTGGAATTAATAAAGGCGGCCAGAGCGGCATCTTCCTGCTTTTTCTGTGCAACCAGGTCAATACCTTTGATGCCTTTGAGTTTGCCCCTGTAGTTTTTCATTACATTGGCATTTCTCTTGATGCGCGTAGCCAGCTTAAGCTCAGTGGCTTTGTCTTTTTTGCCTACGTTTTCCATCGTACTGTTCTGGAAATCGTACAATTGCGATACGTAAGGCAATAGATATTGCTGCTGGTAATTGATGAATTGCGCCGGACGATGGCGAAAAGTTTTGCCTGGATAACCCAAAATGAATACAAAATCTTCTTCATTGGTGCCTTTTGCATTTACTTTCAAGAACTTTTTGGGAGTATAAGGTACATTATCTTTCGAGTATTTGGCCGGCGAACCATCCTTGGCTACGTAGGCACGCATAAAAGAGTAGTCTCCGGTATGGCGAGGCCAAACCCAATTGTCGGTTTCGCCACCGAATTCGCCTATGCGGCGGTCGGGCACATAAACCAGGCGCACGTCTTGTATGGTCTTGTACCTGAACAGCACATAGCTTTTTCCGATAAACATTTCTGATACCTCGGCTTTGATGCTAGGGTCTTTTTTCTCGGCTTCCAAAGCCAAATTCTTCATGGCGTTATTGATGAGCTGCAGCCGGGTAGCCGGATCTGTGATGTTCGCTACAGCGCCAAGTACTTTGTCTGATACATCTTCATAACTATCAGTAATACGACAAGTTAAGCCCTTTGCTTCAATTTCTTCTTCACGAGATTTGGCTACGAAACCATTATTCAGGTAATCGTGTTCGGGCGTGCTGGCCAACTGTACGGCGCTAAAAGCGCAATGGTGGTTGGTGATGATGAGCCCTTCGTTCGAAACAAAAGAGCCGGTGCAGCCGCCCACGTTAACCAGGGCATCCACCAAACTGACGCCATTCGGATTATAAACTTCGTTCTGGTCTATCTTTAGGCCAGCTTTTTTCAGGTCTACTTTGTGGATTTCGCTCAAAGGGAACATGCCTTCTTCGGGTGCACGATAGGCAAATTGACCCAGGGCAGCGCAGAGCAGCAAAGTAATTAATAAGGATTTTTTATTCATTTCACTTCGTGTTAGGGTAGTAAAGGCCAAAGCTAATCAATTTGTTTAACCTAACGAGGCATTGTTGAATAGTCTTGCCATGTTGATACTTGCGCCGCTGCACTTGAATAAATGCTTAATGTTGTTTATCTTGGAGCAAAAGGAATTAGGATGGAAAATCTGTTGGGTATTATAATCTTCTCTACGTTGGCGATGCTTGTGGTTATCATTGATATTTGGGCTATCCTCGATATCGCTAAATTTCCGTTGGACCGTGGCCGAAAAAAATGGATTTGGACCAACATTGTGATGTTGCTGCCCATTGCCGGAGGCCTCATTTATTTTTACGTTGGCAAGAAAGACCTGCTCGCCATTAATCGTTGATCTGTACTCTGTCAGTTGAGCGTTATTTGTTGGCAGGCACAACAAAATGAACCTTGTTTTTTGCTAGTTTTGTTGTTCATTATCATATCGCCATGGCAGAAGACCTAACCATTACCCGTACCGGAACCAAAGAAGAGCAATACCAATCGCTTATCCCGCAAATTGAAGCCTTGCTTTTTGGCGAAACAGACCTGATTGCCAACTTGGCTAATGTATGCGCGGCTTTGAAAGAGCAATTTGGCTGGTTTTGGGTAGGTTTTTACCTCGTTAAGGGCGATGAATTGGTGTTAGGTCCATTTCAGGGGCCGGTAGCTTGTACGCGTATTAAAAAGGGCAAGGGCGTTTGTGGTGCCTCTTGGGCCCAAGCTAAGACCCTAGTTGTTCCCGATGTTGATCAGTTTCCCGGCCATATCGCCTGTGCCAGTGCTTCAAGATCGGAAATTGTATTGCCGCTTTACCAACAGCAAAACATTATAGGCGTATTGGATGTTGACAGTGAATACTTGGCTCATTTTGATGAAGTTGATGCGAAGTACCTGCAGCAAATCGTAAAACTACTGGATGCCTAAACTGCCTTATTCCTTTTATCAGCAAGACAATGTAACCGATTTGGCCGTACAGCTATTGGGTAAACAGCTTTTTACCTTGGTAGACGGCAAGCTAACCGGTGGCACCATCGTAGAGACTGAAGCCTACAATGGCATAGCCGACAAAGCTTCGCATGCCTATGGTGGCCGTTTTACGCCACGTACCTCAACCATGTACGAAGCGGGCGGTATTTCCTATGTCTACCTTTGCTATGGCATACATCACCTGTTTAATGTAGTTACAGCACCAAAAGGCACGCCACATGCCGTACTTGTTCGTGGGCTTATGCCTACCATTGGCATTGAAACCATGTTGGAGCGTAGAAAGATGAACAGCTTGGCGCCTCGCATAACTGCCGGACCAGGCGCATTGGCTCAAGCATTGGCCATCAATAAGGCGCTAAACGCCAAGGAGCTGTTAAACGACGAAATCTGGATAGAAGACAATGGCATCAGATTTAGTCCTGAAGAAATCGTTGCTTCGCCACGTATTGGCGTAGATTATGCCGAAGACCATGCTTTGTTGCCTTGGCGGTTTTATGTAAAGGGCAACAAATACGTAAGCAAACCTAATTCTTAAGAATCGATTCTATTTTGTGTTTACCACCTTTTGTAGTTGCTGATCGGCAATGACAGTCATGCCCCTAAAAAGGGTAAAACTTGAAGGCTCGGAAGTGAAATAAATTCTTCAGCTTATGTGTGTAAAAGCAAAGTCTAGCCAAGAGGTTAGGCTTTTTTTTATTAATATTGGGACATGAATTTTGAGAATAATTTGTCTTTTGCCCAAGAGCTAGACCAAGCCGATCCATTAAAGGAAATGCGAAGTCAATTTCTTTTTCCCCAACATAACGGAAAAGAGTTTATCTATTTGTGTGGTAATTCTTTAGGATTGCAACCTAAAGTAGCACAAGAAGTAATGCAGGTGCAATTAGACAACTGGAAGAACCTGGCCGTTGAGGGTTGGTTTGAGGGCGAAACCCCTTGGATGTTTTACCATAAGGAACTGAAAAAACTGATGGCGCCCATTGTAGGAGCTAAAGCTAC
>JBCNPG010000135.1:0-7015 GCA_039593445.1 Pedobacter sp. | reverse complement strand
TATTCAACGAAGCAATGTGGTGGCTGCCGGTGTTGCCCTGGACGCTGCGCTGAACGGCACGGATCAGATCACTAAAAACCTCAACTCAACGGCGTCTGGCCCTTGCGTCAAGCCATCTGGAAAGAAAGGCAAGTGGAATTGGCTATGGAATCAGACCGTTATTTCGATGTGATCCGCCAGGGCCGTGGTACTGCCGTATTTGGCCCTAAAGGCTGGAAAGCCGGCAAAAACGAGGTTTGGCCAATTCCTTCGGTTGAAATCGACAAAAGTGCGGGTACTTTAACCCAAAACCCAGGTTATTAATCGCTTAAATTTAAATAAGAATGAAAACAAGATATTTTTTATTGATGGCAGCAGCAACCCTAGGGTTATCTTCTTGCCAAAAAGAATTTGATCCGGCTAGCTATGCTCCGCCTTTGAACATTGGAGGCTACACCAGTGCCAGTCAAATTGCACCAAGCAATTTAGCTGCCTATTGGGCTTTTGATGGGAGTCTGATCGACAGTGTTTCCAATACTGCAGGCGCCAATACAGGAACATCATTTGCTGGAGGCGTAAAAAAACAATCGCTACAAGGCGCTGCCAATAGTTATGTGTTAACAACACCTTCTGCAAAGGTTACTGGTTTGCAAAGCTTTACCTTGACAGAATGGATCAACACGCCTCCACCGTCAAATGGCATCATCGGTTTATTCAGCTTGTCAAACACTACTCAATTCTGGGGCAATCTCGAAGTGTTCATCGAAAATGGCAGTACTAACGACAATGGAAAATTGAGGATCCACATTAATCAGGGTGGCGACAGGACATATGCTGCTGACAACGTGCTTAATTTATTCGGCAAATGGGTTGGGTTAGCTATTTCTTACGACGCAACCACCAACATGGTTAAGGTATATGTAAATGGATCAAGGGTAAGTGCCGGCACCGTAAATGGTCTTACTGGGCCTTTAGCTTGGACCAACAGCGGCAAAGTGGTATTTGGCACGGTTCAGTTCCAAACTACACCTAGTCAAACCAGTGCTACCGGCAAACAAGATTGGGCCAGCTTCCTGACTGGCAATGTAGACGAAATCAGGCTTTATAACAAAGCTCTTTCTGATGCTGAAATCGGCTCTTTGGCCAAACTAGAAGGAAGAGGTAAATAATACCCCTCATTTTAGACAATTATTTAAGGGGGATTGTCTCAGCAATCCCCCTTTTTAAATCCATATCCATGAATAAGCTTTATTTTTACTTTCTGATCCTTTCCGTTCTCTTCGTTTCCTGCAAAAAGGGAAGCACGCCGGCCCCAGTGGATCCGCCCGTTGCTCCCGCCACCTATTCCTTTTCCGATCTAAAGGTAAATGGCGCCTTCAATGGCTTTACCTATTATGGCTTAAACAATGCCCCTATAGTTAAAATCACCTTCTCAAGTCCAATCAACGGAAGTTCTGTTGCTGGCAATGTTACACTTACAGACGGTGCCGGCAATGGTGCCAGTTTTGTATCCTCTCTAGAAAACAACGATAATACGGTTGTGATTACGCCCTCTGCGCTACAACCCATTACAAAATATACCTTAACGGTTAACACCGGATTGCTGTCTAAAACCGGCAATAAACTACAAAGTAGCATCAGCGTAACACTGGTTACTGCTGTTGACGATACCGACAAATTTGCGCGCATTACCGACGACGAGCTCCTTACCTTGGTCCAAAAGCAAACCTTCAAGTATTTTTGGGATTTTGGGCATCCTACCAGCGGATTGGCGCGCGAGCGAAACACCGCTGGAAACACCGTAACTTCTGGGGGATCTGGCTTTGGCATCATGGCCTTGGTAGCGGGTGTCAGCAGAAACTTTGTGAGCCGCGCCGAGGGCCTCGCAAGGATGCAAAAGATCGTGGCCTTTCTTAAAACTGCCGATCGCTTTCATGGTGCCTACCCGCACTGGCTCGACGGCAACACCGGCAAGGTAATTCCTTTCAGCACCAAAGACAACGGTGGAGACCTCGTAGAAACATCTTTTTTAATGGCGGGCCTCATTACAGCCCGTCAGTATTTTAATGGCGCAGACGCCGCCGAAACAGCGTTAAGAGCCGACATCAACAGCATCTACAATGGCGTTGAATGGAACTGGTACAGGAAAGACAATGGCAACGTGCTTTACTGGCACTGGAGCCCCAACTACAATTGGGATATGAACCTGCCTATCAAGGGTTGGAACGAAGCGCTCATTACTTATGTCATGGCCGCCGCTTCGCCAACCTTCAGCATTCCGAAGTCGGTTTACGACCAGGGCTGGGCACAAAATGGCGCAATGAAAAACGGCAACACCTATTACGGCATACAATTGCCGCTGGGTTCGGCCAATGGCGGACCGCTTTTCTTTGAGCATTACTCCTTTTTGGGCATCAACCCGACTGGCTTGAGCGATGCCTATGCCAATTACGAAACACAGACCAAGGCACATACCTTAATTAACTATAACTATTGCAAAACCAATCCATTGGGCTATTATGGCTATAGCGAAAACTGTTGGGGCCTTACCGCCAGCGACATTCCAAACGGCTATACCGCGAGTTCGCCAAGCAATGACGTTGGTGTGATCGCGCCTACCGCCGCCTTGGCATCGTTCCCTTACACGCCAACCGAATCAATGCAGGCATTAAAGTATTTCTACTACAAACTGGGCAACAAGTTATGGGGCGACTACGGTTTTTATGATTCCTTTTCGCTGCATCAACAATGGTTCGCCAACTCTACGCTAGCTATTGATCAGGGGCCCATCATCATCATGATCGAAAACTACAGGACCAAACTGATTTGGAACCTATTCATGAGCGCTCCCGAAATTAAAACAGGAATGAGAAACCTGGGCTTTACTGGTCCCAACCTATAAACACACCAATGAAATTTAGATCCCTAATTATACCCATCGCGTTTGTTGCACTTTGCCTGAATCATGCAACGGCCCAGACGTTTGAAAAAATCAAGAAAGCACCAAAAATCCAAAAAAACCTATCCGACGACAAATTACTGGATGTTGTCCAAAAACAGACCTTCGAATATTTTTGGGATGGCGCAGAACCGACTTCCGGCGCGGCCAGAGAACGCTACCACGTCGATAATGTTTATCCCGATAACGATAAAAGCACTGTGGCTACTGGTGCTACGGGATTCGGCCTCATGGCTATTTTAAGCGGCATCGAAAGAAAATATGTTACCCGTGAAGAAGGTTTGAAAAGATTGAACCAAATCCTCGATTTTTTAGCCAAATCAGACCGCTTTCATGGTGCCTGGCCACACTGGTTTTATGGCGAAACCGGAAAAGTACGTCCCTTTGGCAGAAAAGACAATGGTGGCGATTTAGTAGAAAGTTCTTTCGTAGCGCAGGCACTGATCTGCATCAAGGAATACTATAAAAACGGAACGCCATCCGAAAAAGAAGTTTCGAAAAAAGCCGACGAGCTTTGGAAAGGCATCGATTTTGACTGGTACCGCAATGGCCAAAATGTATTGTACTGGCACTGGTCGCCAGAGTACAAATGGCAGATGAATTTTCCTGTTAAAGGCTACAATGAATGTTTGATCATGTATGTATTGGCGGCTTCATCGCCAACACACGGTGTACCGGCAGCGGTTTACCACGAAGGCTGGGCCAGAAACGGTGAGCTGAAAACCAGTTTCGAAGTATACGGACATCCTTTTACCTTATCCCACCAAACCCCAAAAAACACCGTTGGACCATTATTTTGGGCGCATTATTCTTACTTGGGCTTAAATCCGAAAGGCTTAAAAGACCGTTACGCCGACTATTGGGAGAACAACGTAAACCAAACTTTGGCCATCCACGATTATTGCGTGGCCAATCCAAAGGGTTTTAAAGGCTACGGCCCCAACAACTGGGGCTTAACCGCTAGCTATTCGGTTAAAGGTTATGCCGCACACAGCATCCAAGAGGATTTTGGTGTCATCTCCCCTACGGCAGCCATTTCATCCCTGCCTTACACCCCAAAAGAATCGATGAAGGTCATCAGGCATCTGTACGAAAACTTGGGCGACAAGGTTTGGGGCAAATACGGCTTTTATGATGCCTTTTCAGAAACCGACAACTGGTACCCGAAAAGATATTTGGGCATAGACCAAGGCCCAATGGTGGTGATGATCGAAAACCATCGCTCAGGCCTGCTTTGGAAGCTGTTCATGCAAAACGAAGACGTACAACATGGTTTAACCAAACTAGGCTTTGAAAGCCCTGCAATCAAAAAATAGAATGAAAAAGATCTTATGCCTTTTCTTTGCAGTTTTTAGTCTAACGACAGGTTTTGCACAGCAGCAGACCTATTGCAACCCCGTAAACCTCGATTATGGCTATACGCCTTTTCCGAGTTTTGTTGAATGGGGCAAGCACCGGGCTACCGCCGATCCGGTTATCGTCAATTATAAAGGCGACTATTACTTGTTCAGCACCAACCAATGGGGCTATTGGCACAGCAGCGACATGCTGAACTGGAAGTTCAACGAAAGAAAGTTCCTGCGCCCTTGGAATAAAACCCTCGACGAACTTTGCGCCCCAGGCGTAGGCATTGTAGGCGATACCATGGTGGTTTTTGGCAGTACCTATACCAAGAATTTCACCCTTTGGGGAAGTACCGACCCCAAAAACAATAAATGGTTTCCGCTAGTCGATTCGTTAGAGATCGGTGGCTGGGATCCAGCCTTTTTTACAGACGATGATGGCCGTTTTTACATGTACAACGGCAGCAGCAATACCTTTCCGGTATATGGCGTTGAGCTAGACCGCAAAACCTTCAAGCCTATAGGCACCCGCACGCCCATGTATCTGTTGCAGGATTGGCGTTATGGCTGGCAACGTTTTGGAGAGCATATGGACAATACCTTCCTCGATCCTTTTATAGAAGGCGCTTGGATGACCAAGCACAACGGCAAATACTATTTTCAATATGGCGCACCAGGCACCGAATTTAGCGGCTATGCCGATGGCGTGGTGGTGGGCAACAAACCTTTGTTTGATGGGGCCCAAGTAACTCCCCAATCAGACCCGCTGAGCTTTAAGCCCGGTGGCTTTTCGAGAGGCGCCGGACACGGTGCTACCTTTCAAGATAACCAGCAAAACTATTGGCATGTTTCTACTTCGATCATCTGCGTAAAAAACACTTGGGAACGCCGAATCGGCATTTGGCCAAGCGGTTTCCACAAAGACGATGTGATGTGGTGCAATACTGCTTTTGGCGATTATCCGCTTTATTTGCCTGCAGCCAGGAAACCAGATGGTCCTGCTGGTCCGGGATGGATGCTCATCAACTACAAAAAACCGGTAACCGTATCATCTACCTTGGCCGGTTTTAACGCCAACAACGCAGTAGACGAAAACATCAAGACCTATTGGAGTGCCAAAACTGCCAACAACGGCGAATGGATCCAGGCCGATTTAGGCAATGTTTCGACCGTAAATGCCATCCAGATCAATTATGCCGACCAGGATGCCGAATTTATGGGCAAACAAACCAATATCTACCACCAATACAAGTTGCTGTATTCGCTAGACGGCAAAAAGTGGAATACCTTGGTAGACAAAAGCCAAAATAAAACCGATGTCCCACACGATTATGTGGAACTTGCCAAACCGGTGCAGGCCCGCTTCATCAAAATGATCAACATCCACATGCCGACCGGTAAATTTGCCATCAGCGGCCTAAGGGTATTCGGCAACGGAAATGGCGAAAAGCCCGAGGCCGTTAAAAACCTTATCGTTTTGCGCACCGAAAAAGACAAACGCAGCGCCTACATCAAGTGGCAGCCAGTAGACAATGCCTTTGCCTACAACCTGTACTTTGGCACGGCACCCGACAAACTGTACAACTGCATCATGATCCACGATTTTAACGAGTATTGGTTCAAAGCCATGGACAGCCAAAAAAATTACTATTTTACCATAGAAGCCATTAATGAAAACGGCGTATCTGCGAAAACGCCCATCAAAAAAGTCGAATAATAAACACACCCCATAAATGAAACAGCCATGGTCCAACCATTCGAGGGAGTGGTTGGGACAAGGCCTACTAAAAACAAGTACTAAGCAGATGAAAAAAGCACATTTCCTATTTATTGTATTAGCCCTATTTGCAATCGGGAGTTCGGCGCAGGTCAAAAAAGCAACCAGTCCGCAGCAACCCAAAATGAATGCTTTCATTAAAAACCTGATGGCCAAAATGACGGTCGATGAAAAAATTGGGCAGCTGAATTTGGTTACCGGCGGCGAAGCCACAACGGGTTCGGCCGTGAGTACCGATGTAGAATCGAAGATAGCCAAAGGAAACGTAGGTGGGATTTTTAGCTTAACCACCCCTCAAAAAATCAGGAAAGCCCAAGAAATTGCGATGAAGAGCCGTTTGAAAATCCCTTTGATTTTCGGACAGGACGTCATACACGGCTATAAAACCACTTTCCCTATCCCTTTGGCCTTGGCGGCCAGCTGGGATTTGCCCATGATCCAAAAAACCGCCCGAATCGCGGCTACCGAAGCAAGTGCCGACGGACTGAACTGGACCTTCTCGCCAATGGTTGATATTGCCCGCGATGCCCGATGGGGCAGGATTGCCGAAGGCAGCGGCGAAGATACCTTTTTAGGTTCGGAAATTGCCAGGGCTATGGTTAAGGGCTATCAAGGCGATGACTTGACCCAAGTAAACACCATCATGGCCTGCGTAAAGCATTTTGCCTTATATGGCGCTGCAGAAGGCGGAAGAGACTACAATACCACCGACATGAGCTTAGACAGGATGTACAACGATTACCTACCACCTTACAAGGCCGCCTTGGATGCCGGCGCGGGTAGCATCATGGTGTCATTCAATGATATCAATGGTGTGCCAGCCACTGCCAACAAATGGCTGCTTACCGATCTGCTGCGCGCACGTCGCCGGCGATCGCCGGAACGAACTGGATCGCCGATGCACCGGTGCCGACCACGGCCACCCGTTTGCCGGCGAGTGCGTAATCGCGATCCCAG
>JBCNPG010000134.1:0-7027 GCA_039593445.1 Pedobacter sp. | reverse complement strand
CTCCAGTAGTAAATCCAGGCCCTCCTGCTCTCCGATCACTCCCACGTAACCAACTAAAAACCTGCGTCCCCTTTTATATTTTGAGTTGCCTTCAGCGACTTTAAGTCGGTTTAAGTTCGGGCCGCTTCTAACAACCTGCACTTTTGACAAAGGCATTTTCCCTCTTGTTATGGCAATATTCTTATAACTCTCGTTGGTGGCAATGCTATAATCGGCAACTTTAAATGTTAATTTTTCGACAAGCAGCAACAGTTTATAGAAAAAGTCGATCCCAAATGGTCGGGCGCAATACCTGCCACTTTGTTCATCAATACCAAAAGGCAGATCAGGACATTTTACGAAAAAGAATTTACCTATCAAGAACTGAACAAAACCTTAGAAAACTTAAAATAGCTTAAATGATGAAAAGAATTCTATTTGTTTGTTTCGTAATGCTGGGTATTACGGCAAATGCGCAAACTGGCTACCAGATTGGAAGCGTAGCTACAGATTTTAATTTGAGGAATGTAGATGGCAACAAGGTCTCGTTGGCCAACTATGCGGATGCCAAAGGCTATATTGTTGTATTTACCTGCAATACCTGTCCGGTGGCTAAAGCATACCAAGACAGGGTAGAAGCCCTGAACAAGCTGTATGCTCCTAAAGGCTATCCGGTAATCGCCATTAACACCAATGATCCGGAAGCTTCTCCGGGCGACAGCTATGAAAAGATGCAGGAACGTGCCAAAGAGAAAAAATTCAGCTATGCCTATCTGGAAGATCCGAACCATGTGTACACCAAGAAATACGGTGCCAATAAAACACCACATGTTTTTGTTTTGCAAAAAACAGCGAATGGCAACGAAGTAGCCTATATTGGTGCTATCGACAATGATCAGGAAGAAACCAATGCACAGCGCGAAAATTATGTGCAAAATGCGGTTAATCTGTTGTTGCAAGGTAAGAAACCAGCGGTAAGCTACACCAAAGCCATTGGTTGCAGCATCAAATGGAAAAAGGAAAGTGCTTCTAAATAGCCTTGGCTAATGGACTATTTACAATCAACTCATAACTTTAGACTTTCCGCTTTAATCTTTCCACTTAAAACGATAATTTTATCCCGAAAATCAAATTCGGGATTTTTTTATGGCTACACCCCAACACGAAGGCTCCTTCTGGACCAAATACAAGCGCTTTGCCACCACAGAACTGCTCATGTACCTGATCATGATTATTGGCATAGCACTAGGCATTATTTTTTTGAGTTGAAATTTCTCGGCATCGCGAAACTACCGCAAGCTGAGGTTATTTTTTGAAATTGAGGTAAAGCTTAAGGTGGTCGCTGGTATTTACATTGGCTATAAATTTGGCAAACTCGGCATAAAGTGCCGGGGCAAAAGTACCTTCGTTCAATACAAATTTTCTGGTATAGATCAGTTTGTTGCCTTCTATTTTCGTTTTTGAGGAGTAGGAGCCAAACTCCGACTTGATTTCCTTCTCATCAGGCGCAATTAAAGGAATTATATTTTCAGGCAGCTCATAGCTGATCGTATCTATATCCGTATAGCCGCGATTGATGTACAGTGGTAGCGTACGATTTCTCGATTCGCTGACATTGCTTTTAATATTGAATGCATTCGGCTTCAGAAAGAGCTTGTCGTTGTTCAGCGTTGCATAATTTCTGATACTGATGGCGATGTCTTCTGTAGCTTCGGGCTTGATAGCTTTGTTTTGCTGGTAACTGACCTGATTAAAATTGATGTTGTCGATGTCGTAGGCTTCTTTTAAAAGCTTTTGCTGTTCGGTTAGGGGCTTGTCTACTATAGCTTCATGGTTGTCGTATTGCGCACCCGAAAAAATGGTTTTGACATGGCCGTCAATATTTCCATCCTTGCTCAGCGTCAATTGCGCCTGGCGGATTTGGAGGTTTTGGCTGGCACTAAGTTTTGGCGTGCGGAGCAGTTTGCCTCCCGCTGGCGTGCAGGCCAGTACATACCTGTCGTCCGTAAAATCGCCCAGGTAACCGAATGGGATTTTTTGCGAAGTACACTCCAGCCAAGTCGTATCGCCTTTAAGGGGCATGCACAAAATAACATGGTTGCCCTGGTTCATGCTGGCATAGCTAGGGTCGAGGCTTTTTTTCTCTGTTCCAGCCTCAACTACACAGTAATAAGATTCGATGCCAGCAACATTTAACAGCGCCTGCATATAATTAACCAAAGCTTTGCAATCGCCATAGCCCAAGCGGTCAACATCGGCAGCTTTGGTAGGCTGAAAACCACCAATGCCAATCTGCACACTGATGTAGCGCGTTTTGTTTTGTAGGTACTGGTATATTTTTCTGGCTTTTTCTTTGTCGCTGGTTTCGCCCTTTACCAAATCCCTTATGGTTTGCATGGTGGGTTCAGACAATGTATTTCTTCCTTTTAACAGGTTCTCGTATTGCCATTTGCCCAGTTCCTGCCAATTGGAATAATCGCCCTTAACATTATAGTAGCTAAAGTTCTTTGGCGCAACCTTGACCATGGTTTGGTAAGTTTCGCGAAAGGGACTATAAGGCTCTGGTTTGGAAGCTAATAGGTTGCTGACCTTCCATGTGGTGGTTTTTTGATCTTTAACAAGCTGCTCCTCCGGTTGTGTACCTACGTTTTGGCTTTTCACCCTAAACTCATCGCCAGCTTTGCTGATCAATACATAACTGCTTTTCTCTACGGCTACGTCATTGGCCGTTTGTGGTACCCAATCTGGAATGATGAGGTTTTGCCTGTAGCGGATTTCGTAATTGTAAACAATGGTGTAGGGATAGCTGTTAACCGATGGCAGGTAATGCTTTACACGGCTGTCTTCAAACAGGGAAAAATCGTTGATGGCACTTTCGTCGCTAAAATCGCTTTGCGAAAACTTGGCGCTGAGCTTGCCCACTTCGTTGTAAACCTCGCCCTTTATGTTTTTGATGCTGGTGTTTTTATCGTAAAACAAAACCAGCCTGGCACTGTTCTCGCCGTTTTTGTTCAGTACGGTAATTGCTTTGCTTACGGTATAGCTTACATTGTCGGCGGTACGCATATCAACCGTAACAACCGAATTTCTGACAATGGCGTTGGCCCTGTTTCGAAGATTGGCAGGAATAAGGTCGGCATCGTAGTTGTCTTGTGCAAAAACAGCTGAGGCCAAAAAAGCGAACAGCAGGGTAAAAGATAAAAGCTTCATTTTAGTCGGCCTTTTTTAAAAGTACATCGGTTTTCTGGTTTTGGATAATCTTGCTGTAGAATTCCTTAAGGTAAAGGTATTCTTCGGGACTGTAAATAGCCTTGTTGAATTGGAGGATCTGGTTAACTGTAAGCTTGTCGTCAACCATATCGCTCTGAATGAGGTAACGCCCCCCGCTTTCGGGCAAGGCAATGGCCAGATCCTTTGGTTTTTCCAGCATTTCGTATTTTTCCGGCAGGCTGATCATCACACTTATTTTTTGGTCGGACGCAGAACCAAGGTCTACCGGATAGGTTCTTTCGTTAAGGTTAAACGGATTTTTAGAAATCTTGTTGATAAAGAAAGGGTTGATGTACAACTGGTTGTTGCTGATGCCGTTATGTGCGGCGAATTCTACCTCATAGATTTCTACCAAGGGTTTTTCTACGCTATCAACTGCCAAAACCTCATGTTTGCCGATGCTGAGCTTAGGCATTGATTCGTCAAGTTTTTCTACATATTCGTCAACAGAATTGTAACGCTTGATTTCCTTGCGTTTGTTAAAAGCATCATAGCCATAGGTAGTTGTGGTAATGGTGCCTTTGATTTTGCCATCGGCTTCCAGTTTGCCTACCAGCACATAATTGGTTACGCTTCTTTGCGAGGCTTTGAGGTCTATCCAATAAGAAGGTTTTTTAAGGTTGATTACCCTGCCCTGATCGTTGATGCAGCGCAAAGGCAACAGGCCAAAGGGCAATAATGGTTCAGAAGCATCCAGCAGGTAGCTTGTGCCGTTTATATTTACCTTTGCTACCACATAGTTGAAATCGGACATGACCGGAAACAGCTTGTTTACCGTTCCGTTGTCGCGGGTAGAAAGTATCACGGCTTCGGCATCCAAATTGGCTGCACTGAGTGCGGCGATCAGGCTAAAATTGATGTCGGCTACATTGCCGCTACGGTTTTCAAGCACGGCCTTGATGTTGCCTTCGCTGTATTTGCCATAATAGTTGTTCCATTTGATCTGCTTTTTGATGTAGTTGTAAATGGCTTTGGCTTTTTCCAGTTCATCTGGGGCATCTTTGGTCAATCCAGGAACCAAATCCTTAAAAACGTCCTTGCGCTTCATCTGCGAACCGAAGTTCTTGTCGTTGGTCAGTTCGTAATCTACATCGCGCCAGGTTTTGGTAAGGCTTTGCTTGGCGCCGCTCATGGCAATCACGTCTGCAAGCTCAAAATAAATGGCCGACCTGAAATTGCTGGGCGCGGTCATGTAGTCTTCTTCCACAAAAGCCGGAATGTCTTTCATGATATAGGTCATTTTTGAACAGTCTATCGGCGTGCCGCTCAAACGCAGGCATTCCTTGCTGATTTCCGACTTTTGATCGCTCAATTTATAGAAGCCCCTCAATGATACATTGTAATTGTAATTGCCGGGAATGAAAGCGGCATATTCGCTGTACACTTTGGGAATATCCGACTGAAATTCCCAGGTTCTATAATTGAATAGGAAAGGTGTTTGCAGCCGGTAGCTGTACTCGATGATCGAGCCTTCTTTGATGTTGGGCAGGGTAAACTTAACAAGCGAAACATATTTGCTCCTGTTTTCGGTAAACGTGGCCTTTTTATCCATCTGGGTTTGTACAAAACCCGTTTGGTTCCGGTTGAACGTAGAAGCATTGAGGTCGAGGATCAGTTCTTCCGCTCCATCGCTTTTGCGGATGGGGATAATGATGTTGGCTTGTTTAAAGCCCTGTTTGTTGTAGATTTTGATCCGGCTATGGTATTCGAAGATGAGCACCAGCCTTCCGGTGGCATCATCCAAATAAAAAGAAGTCGTTCCGTATTCCTTCAGCACAACCGCATTGGCATTGCTATCGATGGTATTTCTGTCGAAGTCGAAATCGGCATGGGTAACAGCGCCAAACTCAAAATTTTGCGAGAAGGCATGGAGGGATAAAAAACAAAAGGCAATTCCAAAAAGGATTTTCTTCATAAGGCGTCAGGTTGTATTGTTCGGCAATTTAAATCTAGTCGCTTGAATTAGGAAATAAATTAACAACTAAAATTTTGCAGAATTAACAGAACTAACAAACCTTTTTAGCATTTTTGGAAATAGAAACACAAAGCCCACTTTCCATATTTCAAAACTCAAGACCACTTACTTCAATGAAATTAAACCTAAAACGTCCTTTGGCCTTTTTCGACCTCGAAGCCACAGGAGTTAATGTTGGCGCCGACAGGATCGTAGAAATAGCCATCTTAAAAGCCATGCCAGACGGAACCGAGCAAATACTGACCAAGCGTGTCCATCCGGGCATGCCTATTCCCTTGGCCTCGTCGCTTATACATGGCATTTACGACGAAGACATCAAGGACGAGCCGACTTTCGAGCAGGTGGCCAAAGAAATAGCAGAGTTTATTGGCGATGCAGATTTGGCAGGCTATAACTCGAATAAGTTCGATATCCCGATGTTGGTTGAGGAGTTTTTAAGGGTTGGAGTAGATTTCGATATGAACAACAGGAAGTTTGTAGACGTTCAGAATATTTTCCATCAAATGGAACAACGTACGCTAAAGGCCGCCTATAAATTCTATTGCAATAAGGATATTGTCAATGCACATTCTGCCGAAGCCGATATTAAGGCAACCTACGAGGTGCTATTGGCTCAGCTAGACAAATATAAGGATCAGGAGTTTGAAGATAAACAAGGTCACAGATCAAAACCGGTACAGAACGATGTAGAGGCATTGCACCTTTTTACCAATATCAATAAGCCAGTTGATTTTGCGGGAAGAATGATCTACAACGAAAATGGCGAAGAGACCATTAATTTTGGCAAGCACAAGGGCAAAACCGTTGAGCAGGTTTTCGATGCAGAACCTAGCTATTATGCCTGGATGAAACAGGGCGATTTTCCTTTGTATACCAAGAAAAAGCTTGACGAAATCTGGAACAGATGGACCAAAAAGAAAGAAGAACAGAAGCAGGCCAGGCAACAAAACCAAGTGGCAAAATCCCAAAATCAGGCACCTAGGCCTCCAAGAGAGAATAAGCCCGCTGCTCCGGTTACTAACGATATGTTGGAACAACTTAAAATGAAGTTTGGCAAATAAGCCGTTCTTGACCATTAAGCTTTAAATTTTGAAGATGAAATCGATAAAACTAACCTTCCTATTAATCTTTGGTTTTCTGGTTGCCCAAGCCCAGTTGCCTATTGCCCAAGAATTTGAACAGGCCTACCAAAAAGGTACGCGCGATAAAAGCGGGGCTCCGGGCAAAAAGTATTGGCAAAATACGGCCGATTATGATTTGAAAATCGATTTCAATCCCGCCACGCGAGAAGTAAAAGGAACGGTTGAGATCAATTATGTCAATAATAGTCCCGATGTGCTTCATGAGATTTGGTTCAAGTTATATCCGAACCTTTATCAAAAAGGAGCGCCTAGGAAAGCAAAAATCAACGAGCGCGATTTGGGCGATGGGGTTCAAATTAGTCAGGTATTGCTGAACAATGCGCCTAAGGAGCTGTCGAGCCTCGTTATTGAAGGTACCAATATGCATACTGCCGTACCTGCCTTGGCACCCGGAAAAACCATGAAGTTTAAAATCGATTACCATTACATCCTGAACAAGGGCTCGCACATGCGCACCGGCCAGGTAGACGATGGGGCGCATTTCATAGCCTATTCATTTCCGCGTATTGCCGTTTATGATGATATTGATGGTTGGAACAAAATCCCTTACAGTGGGGCCGAAGAGTTTTATAACGATTTCTGCAATTTTAAGGCAGCCATTACCGTGCCCCAAAATTATGCCGTTTGGGCTACCGGCGACTTGTTGAACGGCAACGAAGTG
>JBCNPG010000133.1:0-7046 GCA_039593445.1 Pedobacter sp. | reverse complement strand
ATAACGAAACCGGGGTATCGGGATTGGAAAGATTGATGTCGGTTTTGGCATTGGCACGGATAATGATCATGAAGTAGGAGCAAAAGCCGAATATCACCAAAGCTAGGCTCAATAGGCCCAGGTTAAGCTGATAATGTCTCTTTTTAATGCTGTAATAAATGCCGTAGCCCAAAGCCAAGGCGAACAACAGAACGAAAGCCAATGCGCCCGTGCCGAAACCCAAGCCCAAACTATTTACAAATAGAATGTCGAATTTAGAGGCGAAGAGCACAAAATATTGGATAACGCCAAACTGTACAATGCCCAACAAAACACAGCCAATTAAAAAGGCTTTGGCAATGCCCCAAAAGGTAGGCTTGTCTTGTTTCCTGAAATAATAAACCAGGCTAATTGCCGGAATGGCCAACAAACTCAGCAAATGGATGCCAATAGAAAGGCCAATGAGGTATGCAATGAACAAGATCCATCTATCGTTCATTTGTTGTTCCCATTTCAATATGGCCCAGAAAACAATAGCCGTACAAAGGGTCGAAATGGCATAGACCTCCGATTCGACGGCCGAAAACCAAAATGTATCCGAAAAAGCATAGGCTAATGCCCCAACTGCACCTGCAGCCATAATGCTCCACAATTGTGTTGAGCTTAATTTCTCAGTGTCTTTTTTTACAATTTTTAAGGCAATGGCATTAATGCTCCAGAATAAAAACATAACTGTAGCTGCACTCGAAAGTACCGAAACCAGGTTTACCCAGTAAGCTACTTTGCTTAAATCGCCGGCCGCCAATAATGAAAACATTCTGCCGATCATTAAAAATAAGGGGGCACCCGGCTGATGGCCCACTTGGAGCTTGAAAGAGGCCGAAATAAATTCGCCACAGTCCCAAAAGCTTACGGTAGGTTCCATACAGAGCCAATAAGCTAGCGCGGCAAGCGCAAATACAACAAAGCCCAAGGCATTGTTCAGGCGTTTAAATGTTTTCATGAGTTTAGTTTAAGGTTTAACCAAAAATACCCCATCAGCTATGGCCGACTTGTTAAAGGATTGTTAAAAAGTGTTAAAGTGAGGAAGTTGGGGGTGAAGGAGGAAGGAAGATGGGTTTAAAGCAAAAAGACTAAAGCCTACTGTGGCAGATACCTAATTGCACCAATAAACCAATGACCAATGAACTTCTAATAATGCTGCAAAATCTTGGCTTTGATGGCCCAGTTGCCTTCGTTGGTTTGTGTGAAAATGATAAAGTGGTCGTGACTGGATTTGATCTTGTACTTCTTGACCAAGTTTTCGGGTTTTTCGGGGAAATTCCTTACAATGACATTGCCACTCAGATCTTTTTCTTTTTTCAGCTCGTTTAGGGTAAGCCAGTTTTCGATTTGAAAGATGCGCCCAGGGAATTCGGGTAAAAATTGGTTGCTATGGTACAGTTGGCTGTGCTGATGGAGCTTATACAAACCAAAACGCATACCAATTAAGTTAAAGGCACCGCTTTTGAGCAGGGCTACATCTGGTTCGTAGAGATAAACCGGAGGTTGATAGCTGGCATTTACTATCGGTTTATTGATGTCGCCGAGTTGAAAGGCGAATATCTTTTGCTCCTCGTTTAAAGTTGCGCAAATTACTTGAGGCTCTGCCTCAAAACCTTGGTCAATAACCCAAAGTAGTTCCTTGCATTCGTTTTTGATACTTACAATGTGGATTTCGCTCACATTTTTCAGTTCAGAAAGCCCTGCGCTGATATCAAGCAGGGGAGCTGTTTTAATGACGATTCGCTTGGCTTTTGTCAACAGCAATTCCAAATGTTCGGTTACATCTGGCGTACAGTCTTTAAGCTTAAATACCTTGTTGCTTTGGCTGCGCCTGGCAGGATCGAGGTAAATGGTATCGAATTGTAATGTGTTACATTTCAGGAAATTAATTCCGTCAATAGCCAAACACTCGATGTTGTTGGCGCCAAGCACGGTTGCATTATGTGCACTGATGGCCGAAAGTTCCGGGTTGATTTCGCAACTGTAAACTTTTGCTGTTTTTTTGGCAAAAAAGAAGCTGTCTACGCCAAAACCTGCAGTAAGGTCGAGTAAGGAGTTGCCTTTGGCCAATTGGGCTTTGTATTGTGCCGTAATTTCGGAAGAACATTGCTCGATTGACAGCAGTGGCGGATAGTAAACCCCTTCCTGCGAAAACCAGCTTGGCAGCTTGTGTGCCGATTTCTTTTTTGCCGCAATCTGTCCGGCCAATTCAGCCGAACTTACTTCACCAAAAGGCGATTTTAGCAACGCAATTTTGCTTACATCGGCCTGAAGGTTATTGTTGATGTAGGCCTGAACTTCGCTATCGAGGATATGTTTGTTCATTTTGCGTATTTGTGATTGGCGTGTTTCAGTTTACAGCTGGTGTTTAACTTGCTACCCTCAACTTTGAACTTTTAATACATCAAGCCTTATCCTTCATTACCATTTGGCAGGTGTGGCGACTTTTTACCTCCAATAATACTTCTTTGTTTACGGTAACGCGGTCAATGGTTTGCTGGTTATAGTAACGGATGGTTACCAGTTCAAGCCCGCTGTTGTATTTTACCTTAAAACTCTCCGATAGGTCGGCGATGAGTTGCTTGATTTTCTGTTCGTCGTTGTCAACGCTTACCGAAAAACTGATGGCCGAATTAAGCATGGTGTTTACTTTTACCCGGTTACGGTGCAATACGTCGAAAATATGGCTCAGGTTTTCCTCGATGATGAAAGAAAAATCCTTCGGGAATATCGAAATCAATACTTGGTTTACCTTGAAAATAAACGAAGGGATGGGCAGGGGCGTTTGTGTAGTGGTAATGGCGGTTCCTTCGGCTTCGGGCTGGATAAACGAACGAACATACAGCGGGATGCCCTTATTTTGGATCGGTTTTATCGTTTTCGGGTGGATAACGGTGGCACCATAATAAGTAAGTTCGATGGCGTCGTGATAAGAAAGCTGGGCTATCTTTTCGGTTTCGTCAAACCATTTGGGATCGGCATTCAATACACCGGAAACATCCTTCCAAATCGTCATTGATTCGGCGTTTAGACAGGCGCAAAAAATAGCAGCCGAATAATCGGAGCCTTCTCTGCCTAAGGTGCTCGTAAAGTTTTCGCTCGTGCCGCCAATAAAGCCTTGTGTAACTACAATGCCTTGTTCTAAAAAGCTTGGCAGGTGTTTTTGGATTTCCTGCTCGGTTTTATCCCAAAGTACATTTGCTTCGCGGTAGGTATTGTCGGTTTTGATATAGCCACGCGCATCGGTCCAAATGCTGAAACAGCCCACTTGGTTTAAATAGGCCGCCACGATCCTGGTCGACACCAATTCGCCGATCGAAACGATCTGATCATACAGGTAATCCGGACTGTCGCTGGCTTCTTCTTCCAAAAGCCATTCAATTTCTACGAAAGTATTCGCTACATCGTTGTAGACCGGGTTTTTATGGTCTTCAAACAGTTCATTGATGATGTTGAAGTGAAAGGCCTTGATGTCTTCGAAAAGCTGGTGCGTATTTTCATCGCCCCTAACAAAAGCCCAAGTCAGTTCTTCGAGCTTGTTGGTTATTTTGCCCATGGCCGAAACCACAATGAGCAATGCTTTGCCTTTGGCATGATTTTGAACAATATGGGCTAGATTTTTAACGCCTGCTGCATCTTTTACAGAAGCGCCACCGAATTTGAATACCTGCATTTAATGTGTTGGAGTAGATGTGAGAAGCGAATTAGGTTTGGCAATATGCACAAGCTGCGCAAAAGGAATGGTGAGTATCGTTCTTCCGGCAGCATAGGCATCGATCTCATAGGCATTGTACAAAAATACCAAGCCCTTATCGCTTACATAAAAATTTTGTGGCAGACTAAAAATGCCTTTGTCGAAATAGAATTTGCCTTCCAACGTTTCTGTTGGACTTAGCTTTTTATCTTTCCTGAAAATGGTTTCGGCTACTTTGAGCAGATCGGCCTTTTTGCCAGGCTGGATAAGGCTGTCTAGAACCACAGGCAGATTGGTTTTGGGGTTGTAGTTGATATACGAAACCATGGTGTTACCATGTGCGCCACCGGTATAATCGGCGTGGGTATGCTCCAATGCAATGTAGTTGCTGGTTTGGCGCAATACTTTGATATCGATAAGCAAATACCACCATTGTCCGGTATTGGGTTCGTCCTTGTAAAAATCGTCGTAGCCTTTAATAAAGCTGCTGGCAATATCGAGGTACGAAGTTGCTTTTTCTTCCTTGGCAATGTAGTCGAAAACCTGTCTTTTGATGTAATGGTTCAGGCTGTCGTTTTTAAACGTAGGAAACCTAATGACGGCATTAGCAGTATCGGCATATTCATTTTTGCCAGGCTTAACCAAATTTTTGCTCAGCACTTTCACCGAATCGTAGGTATAGGTCAGGGTATCGGCTGGGGCGGAAGTGTTTTTGTCCGATTTTTCTGGTTTATTTTGGCAAGAAGAAATCGCCATCACGGCAACGAGTAGGAGTCCTAGTTTTTTCATGTCTTTCTAGTTAAATTGGTGTAGCTGTTCCTTAGAAAACGAAGCATTGAGCCATTCTTCTTCCAACCGGGCTTCATATTTATTGTAAAAGTTGATGGCCGGTTCGTTCCAGTCGAGCACTTGCCAGGTCATGCCGTTATAGTTATTGGTTTTGGCCTCTTCTATTACTTTTTCGAACAAGATCTTGCCAACGCCTTTGCCCCTGTAAGCTTCGGTTACAATAAAATCTTCCAAATATAAACGACAGCCTTTCCATGTTGAGTATCTGGTGTAGAATAAAGCAAAGCCGATGATTGTTCCGTTCTCTTCGGCAACGAAGGCTTTCCAAACCGGCTTTTGGCCAAAACCGGCGTCAACAAACTCGTCGAGGGTTACGGTAACTTCTTCCGGCGCTTTTTCGTAAAGTGCCAATTCGTTGATCAATTCGAGCAAACGCGGACAGTCTTCTTTTACGGCAGTTCTGATGTGTATGTTCATTGGAGGTTTTTTTGAAGTTTAAGCTAGGGCAATTGACTGTATTATTCGGCTTTCCAGTGTTTGATTATCCTTTTGCCGAATATATTGCTGCCGATGCGGACCATGGTACTTCCTTCTTCGATAGCCAGTTTATAATCGGCCGACATGCCCATGGAGATTTCCTTAAAGTAATCGGCTTTTCTAAAAAAGCTCAGCTTAATGCCATCGAAAAATACTTTCAGTTCGTTGAATTCTACCTGGGTTTGTTTTTCCGAAGCGTTGTTGGTGGCAATGCCCATCAGTCCTACGATCCTTACATGTTGCAGTTCGGCAAATTCGTCAGAACGCAAGAGTTCGATTGCTTCGTCAAACTGAAGGCCAAACTTGGTGTCCTCATCGGCAATGTAAATTTGCAGCAAGCAGTCGATGACGCGATTGTTTTTGGCCGCTTGCTTGTCTATCTCCTTTAAAAGTTTCAGGCTATCAACCGATTCGATGAGCTTTACAAAAGGGGCGATGTATTTAACCTTGTTGCTTTGCAGGTGACCAATCAAGTGCCATTCGATATCCTGGGGCAGTTTGGCCTGTTTATCAACCATTTCCTGTACCAGGTTTTCGCCAAAAACGCGCTGGCCGGCATCGTAGGCTTCTTGTACCGCTTCGGCAGGATGGTTTTTGGAAACAGCAACCAGTTTTACCCCATCGCTTTCGATCTCACTTTTATATTTTAATATTTTATCGCCAATGCTCATTTATCAGTATTTTTGGTAAAATTAACAACCTTAGCGCAAATTGGCTAAGAAATTAGAAAGGTTTTGTCAATAATGAAAAGATTTTTTGCCGTTTTGTTGGTGTGCTTGGGGCTATATGCCTGCAAGCCAGGTATCCCCAAAGAGATTATCCAGCCTGATAAAATGGAAAAGGTGCTGTACGACATCCATGTGGTTGATGGCTACATCGGCACTTTGGCACCGGGCGCTGATAGCACCAAAAAAATAGCCTCGGCTTTTTACAAGGGTATTTACAAAAAATTCCAGATCGATTCTGCCCTTTATAGCCAAAGCATGAACTATTATTATCAGCATCCAGACATCCTCAAAAAAATATACGATAACGTTACTGCGCAACTCAATAAAACCAAAGAGAAGCAGATGAAGACCTTACAGAAGGCAACCGACACAGTGAAAGCCAATCCATCGGAACCGAAGCCTGCAAAGGATTCTGTAGGGCCAGCACAGGAAATGCAGCCGCTCAAGAAGCCGGTGGTTAAGCCTGTCGACGCTTCCATACCCAAAAAATAATATGCTATATCCAGATAATTGCCAAGAGAGATTAGGTTTTAACGAAGTGAGGCAAATGGTGCACCAGCATTGCCTGAGTACTATGGGCCAAGCCTTGGTTAGCAAGATGCAGGTCATGACCAAGCACGACCAGATCAACAAGTTCCTGCGCCAAACGCACGAATTTAAAAGCATCTTGGAAAACCAGGAACCCTTGCAGATCAGTACCTTTTTTGATATCAAGGTACTAGCCGATAAAATAAAAGTAGAAGGAACCTATCTGGTAGAGGACGAACTCTTCCAGATTTATGCTTCCCTGCAGACCGTGTTTTCGGTGTTGCGTTTTTTTGAAGAACGCGCCACGGTTTACCCAAGCTTAGAGGCACTTTTTGAACACTTGCCTATTGAAAAGAATATCCTCAAAAAAATTGAAGGCGTTCTAGATGCCAAAGGCAAGATGAAACCCAACGCTTCCGCCGAGTTGCAGGAGATTACGGCAGCCATAGCCAAAGGCGAGCAGGAGGTGCGCAAAAAGATGGACGCCATCTACAAAAATGCCATTGCCCAAAATTGGGTGGCCGATGGCAGCCTAACCGTTCGCGACGGCCGTATGTGCATTCCGATATTGGCCGAGAACAAGCGCAAGCTCAAAGGCTTTATCCACGACGAATCGGCCAGTGGCCAAACCGTGTATTTGGAGCCCGAAGAGGTTTTTACGCTCAATAACAAGCTGCGCGACCTCGAATTTGACCGGCGCCGAGAAATTGTGAGGATCTTGATTGCCTTAACAACCGAACTGAGGC
>JBCNPG010000132.1:0-7088 GCA_039593445.1 Pedobacter sp. | reverse complement strand
GCCACTCCCGGCGTGCCAGCATCGTCTGCATTTCTTCGCCAGTAATCTGGGCAACTGATTGGCGATTATGACGACAAGGAGAAAATGAGGATTATCGGGGTAATGAAAGATATCAAGGCCAATGGCGATTATTGGCCCGCGGGCAATGCCATGTTCGTACCGATTGATACGGCAACCATCAAATGGCAAAACAACATACTGGTAAAGGTTAAACCCGGCACCGATGCCGGGTTTGAAGGCAAGCTCAATAAGTTTCTGGCCAATTACATGAAAAATTCGACCATAGAAATTTCACATTTGGATCAGATGCGGGATTCGAAAAATTCGGAGACCATTATCCCCATGATTATTTTCATCATCGTGGCCAGCTTTCTGGTCATCAACGTAGCCTTGGGTTTGTTCGGGGTGCTTTGGTATAATATCAACAAGCGCAAAGGCGAGATAGGCCTGCGCCGTGCTATTGGCGCCAGTGGCAAATCGGTAGCTTACCAGCTGGTTGGCGAATCGCTCATCCTGGCTACCATGGCTTTGATTGTGGGTAGTTTCTTTGCGGTTCAATTTCCTTTGCTCCATGTGTTCAACCTGCCCGCCAATGTTTATATCATTGCCATGCTGCTGTCTATCAGTTTTATTTACTTGCTTGTTTTTATCTGTTCGCTCTATCCGGGCAAACAAGCAGCCACCATACATCCGGCAATTGCATTGCATGAAGATTAATTCATTATCTTAACTTCGCGTATGATCCTAATTGTTGACGACGACATTGCGGTTAGAACTTCCTTACTCTTATTGTTGCAGAACCATAAGTACGAAGCCATAGGTGCCGACAATGCCAGCAAGGCCTTAAAAATAATAAGCCAGCAAACGCCAGAGCTTGTTATCCTCGACCTTAACTTTTCTATAGACACCTCTGGAAAAGAAGGGATGGACTTGCTCAAAAAAATAAGAGAGAACCATACCATGCCCGTGTTATTGATTACCGGCTGGGGCAGCATAGCATTGGCCGTTGAAGGCATGAAATTGGGTGCGAATGATTTCATTAACAAGCCTTGGAACAACGACCATCTGCTCCAGTCGGTAAAAACATTGCTGAGCCTACAGCACCAGCAAGCCACGCCACAAAACCGCAAGCAGTTAGACAAACAATATAATTTCAAGCAGCTGATTGGCGAAGATGCGCGAATGATTGTCATCCTAGAAACCATTGCCCGGGTAGCCACCACCGATGCTTCGGTACTCATTACCGGCGAAAGTGGCACCGGCAAGGAGCTAATTGCCGAAGCCATTCACGAAAACAGCAAGCGGAGCAATAAGCCTTTCATTAAAGTAAACCTGGGTGGCATTGCATCTTCCTTGTTCGAAAGCGAAATGTTTGGCCACGTGAGGGGAGCTTTTACCGATGCCCGTTTTGATCGGATGGGGCGTTTTGAACTGGCCAATAAAGGCACCATTTTTTTAGACGAAATTGGCGATTTGGAAAGCGGTAGCCAAGTGAAGTTATTGCGGGTGCTGCAAGACAGAACCTATGAAGTACTGGGCAGCAGCCGCAGCAAAACAGTAGATGTACGGGTGGTTTGTGCCACCAATAAGAACCTGAACGAATTGGCAGCCAAAGGGCTTTTCAGGGAAGACCTGCTCTACCGCATCAACCTGATCCACATCCATTTGCCGCCACTGAGAGAACGCCAGGGCGACATTCCACTGCTGGTTGGTTTCTTTATTGGCAACATGAAGGAAATTTACGGCCGGCCCCATTTGTCGGTAGCACCTGCCGCCATCAAGTGGCTGCAGCAGCTCCCGCTTCCGGGCAACATCAGGCAACTGAAAAACCTCATCGAACGTACAGTACTGGTTAGTCCCAACGAGGTATTGGGCATCGACGATTTTCAGTCGCAGCTAGAACTTTCTCCGGTACAAAAAGACAAAAGCCAACTGCCAGGCGTGGGCACCATGACCTTGGAGGAAATGGAAGAAGGCATGGTGCGTCAAGCCATGAGCTTCCACAAAAACAGGATCAGCAAGGCGGCCGCCTCCTTGGGCATTACCCGCAATGCGCTTTACCGTCGTTTAGAAAAATACCAAATCCCATTTAATGAAGCTGAAGATTAAATATATCGTGTTCATCATCATCATTCACCTGGTAGCCTTAACGCTGAGCTATTTCGTGTTTGACAAAGATAAATTGATCTTCATGGCAGCCGAAATACTGGTTATTTTTTCGGTTCTCATCGCCTTAAACCTCTATCAGCAGCTCATCAGGCCATTAAATTACCTTCAAGAGGGCATCAATGCCATCAGAGACCGCGATTTCACAGTGAAATTTCTGCCAACCGGTAAAAAAGAAGTCGATTCGCTGATCGGCGTATACAACCAGATGATCGACGAGCTGCGCCAAGAAAGAACGAGACAAGAAGAGCAGCATTTTTTCTTGGAAAAGCTGATCCATACCTCTCCTACCGGCATCATTATTTTAGATTACGACCGCCAGGTAAAGCAGATCAATCCCAAAGCCGAAGAGATTTTAAGTGCCAACCCAGAAATCCTGCATAAATATGTACACCAGCTTAAAGTTGGCACGGCCAAAATTATCCGGGTACAAGGCCTGCGGACTTATAAGCTGCAAAAGTCTCATTTCATAGACCGTGGTTTTGAAAGGGTTTTCATTTTGCTGGAAGAGGTAACCACCGAAATCCTCGAAACCGAGAAAAAAGTGTATAGCAAGGTAATCAGGATGATGGCCCATGAGGTAAACAACACCATTGGACCGGTCAATTCGATTATCAGCACCGCCTTGCAAACCCAAGACCTCTGGCAAAATGCCACGCACCCGCAACTCCAAAATGCCCTTGAAGTAGCCCTAGACCGAAACCAAAACCTGAACCTTTTTATGCGCAACCTGGCCGATTTGGTAAAACTGACCGCCATAAACCGCCAGCAACTTGACCTATCGGCGCTGCTCCGGGCCATTGCACAGCTGCTGCATTTCAATGCCACACAAAAAGGTATTGCTTTTGAGTGCGATTTGCCCCAAGCTCCCTTTTACATCCAGGCAGATATGCCACAAATGGAACAGGCCCTGCTCAACATTGTCAAAAATGCCACCGAAGCCGTAAACGAGAACGGGTTAATCAAGTTTATGCTTTTCGCAACAGAAAAAAAGCTCATCATTGCCGATAACGGCCCCGGCATTTCAGAAGAACACAGCGAACAGCTGTTCAGCCCTTTCTTCAGCACCAAAAAAGACGGCCAGGGTATTGGCTTGACCTTGGTAAGGGAAATTCTGTTGAACCATGGCTATGAATTCTCCCTCAAAACCATCGGCCCGAACCAAACCCATTTCACCATCTATTTTTAACAAAACATTTCGTAAAACCACAGGACCAGTTATTATCTGGTCAACTTTATTTCAAAGGTTTACGACATGAAAGTTCTAGCAGCTGATTAATTTTTCCCGTATGGATATTGGTCTAGTTTAGCCATAAGCTTGGCCGTAAGTTCCGGGTAATCGGCTTTGAGGTTCACTCGTTCTGCCGGATCGGCCTCGAGGTTAAACAGCTCAATGGTAGTTTCATCTTTTTCTTTGATGCGGCGAAGTTTCCAAATGCCATCCCTTACCGCTTCGGGTACGCCATTGTTTACATAATAAAACGGCTGGTGCGCATCGGCACGCTTCTCGGTAAGCATGTTGCTCACGTTTTCGCCATCCAAGGTTTGGCCCTTAGGCAGGGTGCTGCCGGTAATACTGGCTAAGGTTGGCAAAATATCCAAACAAGTCAATGGTTTTTTCAATACACTTGGCTGCGTTTGTCCGGCCCAGTAAAAAATAAAGGGAACACGATCGCCACCTTCGTAGGTAGTACCTTTGCTGCCCCTAAAAATTCCGGCATAACCGGCATGGTTGCGTTTGGTAACGTGGTCGTCGCTCATCCTGTCGGGATAGTTTGACCAAGGGCCGTTGTCGCTTGAGAAGATAAAAATGGTATTTTTGGCAAAGCCCTGTTGTTCTATGGCTTTCCAAACCGCTGCAATGCTTTTGTCCATCTCGTTGACAACAAAGCCCAGTTCGCCACCCTTTTCGCTGTTATTTTTGTTCTTCTGCGCAGCAAACCAAACCGGCAAATGGGGCATGTTGTAAGCCAGGTACAAAAAGAAAGGCTTGTTTGCTTTCTGCTTCTTGATAAAACGAATGGCTTCTTTGCCGTACAAATTGGTCAACGAACTATCGGCCGGTTGTATAATTTCGGCCTTGTTGCCCCGATATATTTTTAAGGTCGAATCTGTTTTTACGTAGGGCGTGTGATAATCGTGGCTATACAACATGCCGTAATAGTTTTCAAATCCCTGTTGCATGGGCAGGTTTTCATAATGATCGCCCAAATGCCACTTGCCCACCATCGCGGTTTGATAGCCCCTTGCCCTGAGCATTTCGGCCAAGGTTACTTCACTAGCCGCCAAGCCCTGTTTTTGGCCCGGAGCCAAGGGCGATGGAATATCGAAACGTGTAGGATATCTTCCGGTGAGCAGGCTGCCACGTGAAGGCGAACAGGCCGGCGAAGTAACCGCATAATTGGTAGCCTTTACGCCTTTAGCAGCCATTTGGTCTAAAAACGGGGTTTCAATAACCGGATTGCCATAACACGACAAATCGGCATAGCCTAAATCATCGGCCAAAACAAGTACAATATTGGGGCGTTGTTGGGCCGTAGCCACCTGTGCTAGGCCGGCAAAGAGGAATAGTAGACCTCCTTTTAAAAGGTTGTTGATCATGGTAAATGGTTAAGGATAGATTCTAGCGTTAAAGTTAATCCTTATTTTCTATTTTACCACTTTCTGTCGAGTTAACTTGGCATTAAAACCTGCCTTAGCCCTAAGCAGCCAAGGCAGATTGTGCTTAAGGGGTGCTTAGACTAAAGTTGTTCTGTATAGTTCTTAAAGTTGTCCAAAATCGCCTGCCAGCCACCTTGCTGCATTTCGATGGGATTGGTATCTTCTGGGTCGAATGTTTCGGTAACTTTGGTGCTGATGCCCAGATCTTCGAACACAATTTTCACTTTGCGTCCGTCTTCCATGGCATAGGCAATGAGCTGATGCGGTTCTACCTCGCTGTAAACACCTCCAAAATCAAAGCTGAAACTGCCATCTTTGGCCGCCATGGTGGTTTTAAATTTTCCATCCTTGCGCAAGTCGTTTTCGGCATAAGGTGCGTGCCAATCAGGCGAAGCCTGGCACCACTGGGTAATATGTTCAGGTTCGTTCCATGCATTCCAAACTTTTGAAATTGGCGCGTTGATAACGGCGCTTACGGTAATTGGGTTTTTAGTTGCGGTTTCCATATTCAAATTACTTTTGATGTTTTTATCGATGTTGATAAAGCAAAGTTAAAGCAAGCCAACCAAACGCAACGAGGGCAAATCTGACAAATATGGGGTGTAAATAAACGCCGAAAACCAGTTTGGCATTATTCAAGATAACGCTCAACCCGGCGCTGAAAATCGTCGATATTGAATGGCTTATCTATGAATTCGGCGGCACAAACTTCTTTGGAAATGGATTTCTTATCGGTATTGGCCGACATGATGATGATAGGCACCTGCGTAAACTTCTGGCTCGATTTCAGTTCCCTGCAAACCTCTATGCCGTTACCGTCGGGCAACATCACATCAAGTACGATAACATCAGGAACAGCTTGGCTCAGGGCCCGGTTAAAAGAAGCCACATCTGGGCAGATGGTTACCTTGTAGGCCTCGCTATTCAGGATATATCCGATCATCTCCCCAATATCTTCATTATCTTCAACAATATAGACCTGTTTTTTTACCATAGCCAGATGCGATTTATGGTAGTAACAAAAATTGCTTATCAACGGTTTAAAAAACCTTAACCCTAAATAGATTAAGGGTTTGCCAAGATTGTTTTCAAAATATTTATTTAACTTTCTGCCCGCAAGTTTATAAATTTGCAAGCAAGGAAATGGTGTCTTCCTAATTGAACCGCCCTAAAAAAGCTGATGACGCCTGGTTATAGATGTTAAAACATTTAATCAGGATTGTTATGCCTTTTAAAACAACAAAGACCATCAGTAAGAAAACCCGGCTGCAGTTTCGTTTATTTTTCAGGAAATACCCTACCTTACCCTATTTGCTCAAATGGCTTTTCATTTGTGCCCTGATTGGTATCGCGGTTGGCTCCGCTTCGGCTGGTTTTTTGCAATCGCTCAATTGGGTAACCGCTTACCGCGAAAGCCATATTTGGCTCTTGGCGTTACTACCCCTTGCAGGCCTGCTGATCGGCTTACTTTACCATTATTATGGAAAAACTATAGAAGCGGGCAATAACCTGCTCATCCAAACCTACCACCGTCCGCAACAGGTCATTCCGTTTAAGATGGCGCCCTTTGTTTACCTGGGCACTTTGGCCACACATTTGTTTGGAGGCTCTGCAGGCAGGGAGGGAACTGCGTTGCAAATGGCCGGCGCCCTCAGCGACCAGCTGAGCAAACCTTTCAAATTAAGTACAAGCGATAGGCAAACGCTGTTGGTGGCGGCTGTAGCCGCAGGCTTTGGGTCGGTTTTTGGTACGCCTCTGGCTGGTGCTATTTTCGGTCTCGAACTTTTCCTGATTGGCAAATTAAAGTACGACGCCATTTTTCCGGCATTTGTAGCAGCCATTCTCGCCGACCTGACCACGCAGCTGTGGCAGGTACACCATACCACTTACAGCATCGGCACCATACCGCCCAGCGCCGTAAACGAGTCATGCATCGCGTTTACCGCACCGCAGGACGCCGCCGTCGTAATCACCGCAAACAGGCTGGAGTTGAGAATGCCGAAGCGTGTCTCCTTGCCTTCCATGTTGATCGCGCTATCGGCGCCCAGGGCCAGAAAGTGCGGATTGCCGCGCAGCTCAGCCCACATCACCGCGACTACCGCCAGCACAAACATGATGCTCATGGCCCACAGCAGCATATGGCCCTGACGGCGATCGCCCAGCTGCTGACCAAAGGCAAAGCACAGCGCGGCCGGGATCAGGAAGATGCTCAGCATCTGCACAAAGTTGGTCAGTGCCGTCGGGTTTTCAAACGGATGCGC
>JBCNPG010000131.1:0-7117 GCA_039593445.1 Pedobacter sp. | reverse complement strand
AGCACGCGTTCGCTGACGCGCCGCCCGAACGGCAGGACGAGCGCGCCCGGCAGGTCGACACGCGCGCGCTCTTCGACGAGGAGCTGCGCAGCATTCCGCTCGATGCAGTTATCGTAGCCGATGCGCAAGACAACAAAGACCTTTGGATTTTGAAACTGGATGCGGCAAGCGGCAGCGTGAGCCTCATCGACCGTCAGCGGGATGAGGCCTGGATTGGCGGGCCTGGCATCGGCCGAGGCATCCAATGGATAGACAACAACCGTTTCTATTTCCAGAGCGAGGCCACGGGCTATTCGCACCTGTACACGTTCAATGTGGCTACAGGCGAGAAGAAACAGCTCACTTCCGGCAAATGGGAAGTGCAGCGCGTAGATCTTTCCAAAGACAAAACCACGTTTTACCTAACAGCCAATAAGGAACATCCGGGCATCACCCATTTCTATAAGTTGGGCGTAAATGGTGGCGATTTGGTACAGATTACCTCGATGAAAGGCGGCAATGAAATCACGATGTCGCCCGATGAGAAATGGATTGCCATCAACTATTCGTATATGGATAAGCCATGGGAGCTGTACATCCAGCCAAATAAGCCGGGCGCCAAAGCCGTACAGATCACCAAATCAACAAGTGCCGAATTCGACAGCTACAAATGGCGCCAGCCAGACCTGGTTTCGTTCAAAAACCGCTACGGTGCCGACGTGTATGCCAGGGTTTATCCGGCCACCAATCCGCACCCTAATAAGCCGGCCGTGGTATTTGTGCATGGTGCGGGTTATTTGCAGAACGTGCATTACTGGTGGAGCCAATATTTCCGCGAATACATGTTCAACAACCTGTTGGCTGATAATGGCTATACTGTTATCGATATCGATTATACCGCAAGCTCGGGCTATGGCCGCGACCACCGCACGGGCATTTACCGCAATATGGGTGGCAAGGATTTAACCGATCAGGTAGACGGCGTGAAGATGTTGGTAGAGAAGTACGGCGTAAATCCTAAGCATGTGGGCCTATACGGAGGCTCGTACGGAGGTTTCATTACCTTGATGGGCATGTTTAAGGAACCAGAGGTTTTCTCGGCAGGAGCGGCCCTGCGTTCGGTTACCGACTGGGCGCATTACAACCACGGCTATACGGCAAACATCCTCAACGAACCTTTCAACGATCCAGAGGCCTACAAGCGTAGTTCGCCGATTTATTATGCCGATAAATTGAAAGGCAATCTGGTGATGCTGCACGGCATGGTTGATGTGAATGTACACTTCCAAGATATTGTTCGCCTGAGCCAACGCCTGATCGAGCTGGGCAAAGACAACTGGGAACTGGCCGTTTATCCGGTAGAAGACCATGGTTTTGTTGAGCCGAGTAGCTGGACCGATGAATACAAACGTATTTTCAAGCTGTTCGAAACGACGTTGAAAAAGTAACGCAATGAATTTGTCCGCCTTTAAATAGGCCGGATGTTAAAATAGACATCCTCTAATTTGTTTTGATGGCCATATAGTTTTCTTCTATATGGCCATCAATATTATAGATGTACAATAAGCCAAACTTGGTTGTTTTTGAAGCCGAATAGCCGTACCTTTGCGCCATCAAATTTTAGAAAAAAACAAAAATTATGGCAATAGTAGGTAAAAAATTCCCGAGCGTTAGTATCGATGCGATCTCAGAAATGGGAGACGATTTAAAGATCAACTTATTTGAAGAAGCGGTAAATAAACAAACCAAAATTTTATTATTCTGGTATCCTAAGGATTTTACTTTTGTTTGCCCAACAGAACTACATGCTTTCCAAGCGGCTTTGCCTGAGTTCGAAAGCAGAAACACCATGGTTGTTGGCGCTTCATGCGACACCAACGAAGTGCACTTTGCCTGGTTGAACACCGCAAAAGATAATGGTGGTATCGAAGGCGTAACCTATCCGCTTTTGGCCGATACGCACAGACACTTGGCCAACATCTTGGGCATTTTGGATCAAGAGATTGAATACGACGAAGAAGGTAACGAAACCTATTCAGGTTCGAACGTAACTTACAGGGCTACTTACCTGATCGACGAAACTGGTAAAGTATTCCACGAAAGCGTAAACGATATGCCATTGGGCAGAAACGTAAGAGAATATCTTCGTTTGATCGACGCTTATAGCCACGTACAAAAACACGGCGAAGTTTGTCCGGCAAACTGGGAAGAAGGCAAACAAGCCATGAGCGCCAACAGAACTGGCGTAGCCGAGTATTTAAGCGCTAACTAATTTAAATCAGATCACATGTTTTTAGAATTAACAGAAGATAACTTGCAGCAATACGTAGCCGACAACCAAAAGGTAATGGTTCAATACGCGGCATCCTGGTGTGGCAACTGTAGGATCATGAAGCCTAAATTCAAGAAGTTGGCTGCCGAAAACGAAGATGTTGCTTTCTTGATTGTTGATGCTGAAAAACTACCAGAATCGCGCAAATTGGCCAATGTAGACAACCTGCCAACTTTTGCGGCCTTTAATGGCGGAGCTTTGGTAGGGCAGGCACAAACCAATAAAGCAGAAGTTTTAACCGAGTTGTTCGACAAGATTAAATAAGATGAAAGTTCCAGTGATAAGACAGCTGTTTCAAAGCAGCAGCCCCGAAGCCTTGGAAGCTACCCTAGAAGTGCTAGAAGCTTTCTGCGAATTTAGGGGCGTAACCGAAGCAGAGATTGATGTAGCGGCCGAACTGATTACCAATATCTGTGGCGCACTCGAAGTACATGCGCAGGTGAACGGAGGCATGGCCGAAAAAGACGCCTTGAATGCCTTTGCACAACGCGTAATGGGGTCTATCGACACATAAAGAGTTTTGCATTATCCGCAAAGGTCCAGCCATTTTTGGTTGGACCTTTTTTATAATTTTCAGTTATTGAGAAAAGTCATTATAAATAAGTATATGACTGTGGCGGGACGACATTAAAGGCGTCTTTGATGGATAAAGGTTTACTATATCTTGTAGTCTCTTTAATTTTAATTGCATAGGCAATATCTCTATCAGCAAAATATTCAAAAAAGAAATCCTCAGAAATTCCAGAAAAGTTTTTTGTTAGCTCCCAAATACTGTCGGGATTACAACTTAAAATATCTTCTATTTCAAACTCTCCAATAACTTGCTGAACGGGAGAAGAGGCATATACAACAACCGTTTTAATGTCTGGCTTTTTAAAGATTACCTTGCGAAATTCGAACTTTTTTGTGCCATCGAAAATCTTGAAAGCATATTCAGGTTTTATAGATAGTAATACTCTCATCTCTATTTTTTATATGCAAATCTAACTAAACTATTGAATTGTTCATTTGTAATCTTGATAAATCCTCTCGGCATGTTTAGGATATCGGGAATCACACCTAGCTTGTTTAAATCGTCAAGAGTAGGCTTAGGGGTTGGCAATGAAATAGCGTAAAGAAAATTAATAACAAAGGGTCTGTTTCTAGGGTATTTATTCCACCAATTTTTATTTAACTCTTCCTTTGAAATAACAGTTCTTCTATTACAGGCGTTAAAGAAGTCGTCGAAATTATTAAAGTTATTAATAACATTCTCAACTATGCAGATTGTCGTTATTGTACTAGAGTATTTTTTAGGGGCAGTTTCACCCATTCTATAGATGAGGATTAGGTCCCCAGATTTTAGGCTTCTATCTTGAGAGTGAGATATATATACTTTACCTATTCTATTTCTATGAGGCTCATTTTCTATATATTTTTTTTTATCTTCCTTTGTATTAATGCTGTCGGGAAATAGTTCTGTGTGGTATTTTGGTTCGATTTTTATTATATACTTATCAGTATTTCTTGAAAAGAACGGGAATGTTAGCTTAGGGTTTTTAATGTCCACAGGAAAAGATTTGCCAAAAGATCTAATATAAACTTGTTCAGAGCTATCCCGTGTCGTTTTTATTCCGTGATAAACGAATCCCCATTCTGTAATCATGTTTATCAACTCTTCTTGCTCAGGCCTTTTGTTGAAAATTGTAACATAGATTTCATCAACTTTATATTGTAAAGCGTTGTCGAATACTGTTTTAAGAAAACGCTCGCCAATTTTATAGCCGTTTCCCGTGACCTTTAAAGTCCCGATTTTTAAGCGTTTCTTTGGAGAGAAGGGGGGGGTGATTTGAAAATAATTCTCGATTTCGGTCTCTATTTTAATATATAAAAAAGCAGTTAAAGAACTATTACTATAACAAACATAACAAGACTCATCAGCCTTTTGATTAAACCAAATGTTAAATTCAGAATAGTCTTCTCTGAAGCTGTCAAAAAACGAATCGTTTAAATTGACTTCTGCAAAATCAACTTTTTTAACTGCTAAAACTTTATAATCTACTAATTCAGGGTTTTCTGAAATAACCTTTTCTAAAAAGCTTTGGATTTTAAAGACTTTGCTAGAAATGCCTAATAGATTGGCTTTCCGATGTATTTTTTTGTCTTCTGAAATTAATATGTCAACTCTTCCCTCGAATACCTCGTTTAATAGCTTTGTATCATTAAAATCATTATCCTCTGTGTCGACGTCAAGACTAACTTTAGTTATTATCGTTCCTAATGGGGCAATATTTTTAATTTTATTATAGCTTTCGATTTTAATCATTATTGTATCAACAGTTGCTTGATCTTTATTTCTGTTGAGCTCCTCAATGGTCAAAGGATGAATATATTTAGAATGCTTTAGTCTGTCTATCCAATTAAATAGCTGACCAATATCTTGGCGATAAATTTTACTACCTTCTCTATGGATAATGATATTTGTGTCCAGTAAGATTTTCATTTGGATTGAGCTAAGTTTAATAGAGAATTCAACATGCCATCGAAGTTATTCTTATAACCAATGTTTAATGGGATATCTAAAATTTCAGCGAGCTCTTTAGCATAGGTCAATTCTTCATTTTGCATCATTTCTAATAAATCATAATCATACAATCTACCATCTCTCTTTTCAAGACGGTCTTTGACATCAACAATATCACCCAGAATTAAATTTAGTGAGTTGGGATTTATTTTTTGAAATGTTTGAAGTGGAATTCTGATTATTTGAGCATTACTATTGAGTAAGCAATAGTGACCGTCGAGTAGATAGATTCTATCTTTGGTTGTTACTTTATTTAGCGATAGAATTAGGCGATCTTGGGTGGTTGGAATACTTTTAACTTTTTTGTTTTTAAAATCTCTATTTATTTCTTTCCATTTTATAAGCTCGCTAGCTGATAAATAGTGGAAGTTCGTTGCTTTACAGATTTCGTAACATACTGTGCTTTTTCCAACACCATGAATCCCGCCGATAAAGACGATTTTTTTTAACATTTACTGAGAGCATTAATTGTTCTAGCTAATCTACAAGATGGACAGCAATCTTTTTGTTCATATTTTTTACAAATTAAGGGGGCTGGGGTGATTTAAGAGCTAATGGGTAAACAACATTTCAATGTGCGCAATGCCGTCTTCATCGTAAGGGGCGCTGCATTGCACGAAGCCCAGCTCGGTGTAGAATTTTTGCAGATACAGCTGTGCGCCGATTTTGATGTTTCGGGTTGGGTAGGTAGCCAAGCACTGCGCAATGCTTTTTTGCATCAGCTCAACGCCAATGCCCTTGCCCCTGTAACGAGGCGAAGTAACTACACGGCCAATGCTGGCTTCGGCAAAAGAAATACCCGGAGGCACCAAACGGGTGTAGGCCACCAAATCATCCCCCCGCCAGGCCATTAAATGCCCCGATTTTTTGTCTTTGTTGTCAATGTCGAGGTAAACGCAATTTTGCTCTACTACAAAAACCTCGCTTCGCAGCTGTAAAATGGCGTATAGTTCGGTTACGCTTAAGTCGTCAAAACTTTTATAGGTCCAGTTTAGCTCCATGGTGTAGACTGATATGCTGAACCCAAAGATACAGGCTTAAGGCTACATGAGCGAAAACAATTGCCAAAAGGCGAGGACAAAACTCAAGACCATGCCACCAGTGGCTACGAATTTTAGGCTTTTCTCTTTTCTCGACTGCAGAAACAATACGGCAGCGATAACCAGGAAGACTATCATGAGCCAGGTAAGTAGGGAAAGGCTCTGTAAAAATGGCGGAAAAACAGAAAGATAGGTAGCCTGCATGGCCTCATAGCTTATCTCGCGATCGGTAATGGTAAACCACCAGGCAATATCGGTAATGCATAAGAGCAATAGCACAACGGCTATCAAAAATTTGTAGTGTTTCATCAGTTTATAGTTTTGGGTTAACTATAAGATAAATTTACTAACCTATTGTTACACTTTGCTTTGGTGGTTTTAATTCTGGATAAGTCCAGGCTACTGGTTCAAATTAAGCCAAATTCCGACCCGCATTCACAATGCCATAAACCGTACGAATAGCCAGTTTTTCGTAGGCTTGCCTTTTTTCGTCGCTTAGGTCGTGCTGGAGCTTCTCTAGCGCAAAATGCTGGATCAACACCAGGGGCAATACGATCTTCTCTCTAATGGCAATAGAACGCTTCTCAACGGGGTAGTTTTCCATTAAGGCATGGTGCCCCGAAAGCTTGAGGAGCATTTTCTTGCTCAATTCAAATTCGTTGTGCAGTACTTTCCAAAACTCCCCAAATTTTTCGTCTTTGGCGAGGTACGCGGTAATGGCAAAATCAGACTTGCTCATAGACATCATACAATTGTCTACAATGGTCTTGAAATAGCCCGATTCTTGATAGGTCGTTTTAACCTGTTCCCAGTTTCCGGCATCTTCCTGGTTTTTTAACGCCGTTCCCACGCCATAAAAGCCCGGAATGTTCTGTTTCAATTGGCTCCAAGAGGTTACAAAGCTGATGGCCCTTAGATCGTCGAGTTTGAGGGCTTCGCCAGCATTTCTTTTGACAGGTCGGCTACTGATGGTAATTTTAGACAACAAGCTCAACGGCGATAGGGTTTCGAGGTAAGGCAAAAACAAAGGATGTTTGCGCAGCGCCAAGAAGGCCTCGTAACTGTCCTTGGCCATGTTGTCTAAAGTAGCGTAGTTGGCTTTGTCAAGCAATACGTTGTGTTTTTCTTTTACGCCCGACGAAATGCCTGCATTGATGAGCTGTTCGATGTTAAAGGCCGCGCTGTCTACCGAACCATATTGCG
>JBCNPG010000130.1:0-7117 GCA_039593445.1 Pedobacter sp. | reverse complement strand
ATCGCTGGAATAAAGCTTCAGAGCACCAAAAACAGCCCATGCCAAAAGTGGCTTTCAGGGTTTTTGGTTTTTGGGCATTTGCATCTTGCATAGATAGGAGGATTAGTGCCATAATAGTTAGGTATTTCATCTGGTGAAAATATAATGTTACGCAATGTTTAGTAAGTATACGTAAAAGGATGCATTAAAGTTTTCTAAATCAAAAAATGTACTTCTTGCTGACAAAAGCCGGAATCGTGCCAAACTTTCAGATTTGTTAATAACTTAACAAATTGTTTTGTAAATTGTTAGCTGGTAAAAATGGGCAGGTTCAAACTTTATTAACATATCTTTTCTAAATTTAAATATTCATTAAAATTAAAATCATATGTCTACACCGTATATTCCATGCCTGGATTTGGGCACCTACATTAATGGAAACGAGGAGCAACGCAAAAAGTTCTCCGACGAACTGGGAAGAGCCTTCAACGATTCGGGCTTTGTAACCATCACCAACCATGGCGTAAGTCAGGAATTGATTGACAAGCTGTACGAAAACATCAAAGCGGTTTTTGCCCTTCCGGTAGAAACCAAACGCAAATACGAAAAACCTGAACTGGCCGGTCAGCGTGGCTACACCAGTGCAGGCAAGGAAACTGCAAAAGGTGCCAAAACTGCCGATTTGAAAGAGTTCTGGCAAATTGGCCAGGAAGTATCAGATGGTGATCCGATTAAAAAGGAATATCCTGATAATGAAGTGCTGGAGGAATTGCCTGAATTTAACCAGGTTACCCGCGAAATTTATGTAAAGCTGGAAGAAAACGGCAAGCACCTGTTAAGAGCCATTGCCACTTATTTAGGTTTGCCAATCGATTATTTTGACAAACATGTACACAATGGCAACTCTATTTTAAGGGGCATCCATTACTTCCCGATCGAAGATCCAGACGCCTTGCCTGATGATGCGGTTCGTGCAGGTGCGCATGAAGACATTAACCTGATTACCTTGCTGATCGGTGCCAGTGCCGATGGACTTGAGGTGTTGACCAGAAGCAACGAATGGTTGCCAATTAAGGCCCACCATACCGATATTGTGGTAAACGTTGGCGATATGTTGCAACGCTTAACCAATAACAAGCTGAAATCTACCACGCATAGGGTAGTTAATCCACCAAGAGAACTGATGAAGACCTCACGTTTCTCGGTGCCATTCTTCCTGCACCCGCGTTCTGATATGGACTTGACCAGCTTGCCGTCAACCATTGATGCTGAACACCCGAAAGTGTACAGCGATATGACCGCAGGCGAGTATCTGGATGAGCGCTTGAGAGAGATTGGACTTAAGAAATAGATTAAAATTAGAGAGCTGGTGATGAAAGGCCAGCTCTTCAATTATTTGTCTTTTTAAGGAGCACACTTTCAAGTTCGTTAATTCGTTTTTCTTGTTCCGCTATAACCTTCAGCATCAAATCGTATTCACTTTTGCTGATATTTATTGTTTTTCTTGTTTCGCTCTGAAAATGCTCAACCTCAACCATAAAAGCCTCAAGAGGTTTATTGAAAAGTTTAGAGAGCTGTACTAATCTTTCAGTAGATATCTTTATTTCTCCTGTTTCTAATTTTTGATAAGTACTTTGTCCCAACCCTAATTGCTTAGCAACGAATTCCTGAACAAATAAAGCCTATGAAAATTAGGCTTTATTTGTTAATTATGTTGTATGAAAGAGCATTCAAAAAAAATAGTCTTGCTAGTGTTGGCATGTATCTGCCAACCATTACTTGTATGGGGCACTATTATGGATACAATTGTTGTGAAAGTCCATTTCCCTTCGGGCGGTAATATTATTCTTAATTATCAAGATCAGAACTTTATATCCCATGAGGCTAAATTTTCGAATCCAAGTTCAAATGATACCACAATTATCAAGAAAATTATAAGTGCTAATCCCATTCATGCATTTATATATAACCCTAGCAATTCAATTAGTGAGAAAAAAATTCTAAGTAATTTTACAAATTACATATTCATGCCTAAAGATGAAGTGCTGTTAAATGTTGCTGGTTTTAGAATTGAAAAGATAGGAAATAAGCCTGATATAGATAGTTTGATGGGCTTTAATACTCAGGCTCCTATTATTTTCAACTCTCAAGAGTTTAACAGTACTAACTATAAGTCAATTCCTCAAATTTTAGATCGAATCGAAACAGAGCATAATTCTGTTATTATTAAGCTTAATGAGATTGTAAAAAATAACAAGTTGGATAAGAGCAGGAGTAATATGCTTTATGCTTTTAATGACTTATCTAAGTACTATAAAATTTCAAGTTTATTTTTTAATAACTCTATACCCGTCTCTTTTGTAAAAGCTTACTTTGGAAAGTATTATGATGAAATGACATTAGATTTGAATGGGCTGTTCAGAATAAATTCTGTTTTTAATAATAGAATTTTATATTTTATGATTAATTATAAAGCATTCGTAGAAAATAAGTTCTCAAATGATTTTTGGAGTTATTTTGAATGTGCAACTCCGGCTTTGAAAGCTACTGAATATTATAAATCTTATATAGTCTCCTATTTATCAAACGATAATAGTGTCAAAAATTTAGCGCAACTTAAGACGAGGATAGCAGAAATTAATAGAAAGGGGTTTAAAGATAAGCGGCTTGAGGAAATGTTTTTTCAGAGACAGAGGGCTACAAACTTGCCGATGTCTATTGGATTGATTGATGAAAAAAAACAATTAAATAGTTATAATAAAATTTTAAGCTCGTTTAAAGGAAAATATATTTTTGTAGATTTTTGGGCAAGTTGGTGTGGCCCTTGTCGAAATCAGATGCCATCTTTGCATAAGAAAAAAGGCAAGTTTAATGATAATGATATAGAATTTATTTCTATAAGTATAGATGCCGATGATAAGGAAAATTTTAATAATTGGATAGCCGCAAGTCGAGATGAAAAATTAATTGACAATAACTATAAATTGATAGGTGGCCCAAAAAATGAATTGTTGAAATTATTAAATTTTAAAACCGTTCCAAGGTATGTTTTATATGATAGAAATGGAACGCTTATTGATAATGATTTTCTTGCTCCAGATAATGAACGGTTCGTAGATGTTTTAATGAACCTAGTTAAGTCCCTACCTAAAGAGGAAGATTGAAATGACTGCAATATTTAAATTTCAAAAGCCTTTCTGATTTCGTTGGCATAAGAACGGCTCGATTTCAGCCTGATTTCTTCCGGTCCTTTCATCACGAACACAAAAACGCCATTAAAGCTTCGCCTGATTTCGGCAATTTGATTGTTGTTGATGATGATGCTCCGGTGTATGCGCATAAAATCTTCGCCTAGTTTTTCTTCCAATATTTTCAACGTAAAATCGGTGATGTACTTTTTGCCGTCTTTGGTATAAATGAAAACATATTTGTCGTCAGCTTCCACATAATTGATGTCGGCTATTTTGATCAGCACAAAGCGCTCGCCAATTTGCAAGCTTAGGGTCGTTGTTTTTTTGGCCGGTCCGTTCAGTGCAAGCTGCCTAATGGTTTCAAAATTGTTTTTTATGATGTTTTTCTCCAGTTTTTGGATGGTTTTGGCCAGTCTTTCTGCTTCAATGGGCTTTAACAGGTAGTCGATAGAGTTTTCTTCAAAGGCTCTAATGGCATATTGATCATAGGCCGTAGCAAAAATAACGATGGGATGGAATTTCAATTTGCCAAGCATCTCAAAGCCATTGAGCATGGGCATTTCTATATCCAAGAAAATAACATCGGGCTTTAAGAGGTTGATCAGTTCGGCACCTTCTTCGCCATTGGTGGCTTCGCCTATAATGGTTATGGTCTCTGTATAGGCTGTTAATAGCCTGCGCAGCCGGCTTCTGGCCAGGGCTTCGTCGTCAATGATTAGGGTTTTAAGCATGGGCTAAAGGTATTTTAATCTGAACCATTTTTTGGGGACTGTTGATGAGTTCTACATTGCCATTTGCGCCATAGAGCAGCTGTATCTTGTCGAAAGTGCTCTGCAAGCCATAGCCCAAGGCCAGATCACTGGCAAAGCCCCGGCCATTATCTGCCACCTGAATAACCAGATATGGATTTTCGGCAAAAATATCAACCTTTAGCCAACCATTTTCCGAGCTGTATTTAAGGCCGTGCTTTAAGGCGTTCTCTACCAGAGGCTGTATCAGGAACCTGGGGATTCTGTTGGCGTAAAGCCCATCTGCAATGCTAACCTCAAATGCAACCCTATCTCCAAAGCGGATCTTTTCTATTTCCAGGTAAAGATTGAGCAATTCGGCTTCTTCTCTAATGCTAACCAGGTTTTCTTGGCTTTGGTTAATGCTGTAACGGAAAAGCTTGGACAGCTTAATGGTCATTTCTTCGGCCTGATCGGGATTGTCCTTGATGAGGCCTGCAATGGAATTCAAGGCGTTGTATAAAAAATGCGGATTGATTTTGGCCTGTAAAGCTTCAAGTTCAGCGTTCGACCGCAATTCGTTCATTTTATGCAATTCGAGCTCTTTTTGGTTCAGCTTGTTAGCCTGAAGTGCTTTTCTGTAAATGTCTACATAGATAAAGGTACAGACCACCAATACCAATATCGAATCGAATAGGTAATCTTTGGTGTGCGGAAATTGGCTTTCCCATCCGTAAAAATAGCCAAGTATAAAATAGGTTAGTTCTACGGCAATGACCATGCCTGCAAAGCTGATCAGGTAATAGATGGTAAAAGTGCGCCATACGTTTTCCCAGCTGCGCAATAGCTTGGTAGAAGTGGCAAAATGGACCATATTGGCAATGGTAAGCGAAATGATGGTGCTAAAGGCTACGCTGGCAATAAGATATTCGGCAGGCTTTAGCGCATTGGCAATAGCCGATTGCATGATATAAACCAAAAGCCCAAGTATAAGCCCCATAAGGCCATATTTGATATTGGCTCGAAGCCAGCTTTTTCTGCACCGGGTTAGCATATTGCAAATTGGCGATTTTTTTAAAGATATTGGGCTAATAATTGTTCTTGTTGGCCATGCTCCAGTTTGGAGGACCGAATCAAGCATAAATTTAGGCCCAAACCGGCTTCTTGTACGGTATTTTCCGACGAATAGCTGTTTTTTAGCGACGAGTTGCTGCTAACTATAAAAAATTGCGCGAGCTGTAAATAATAGAAGCAAATCTAGTTGGAAGACTGCTGAAGCTTTGTAAAAGCCAATCGGCGTTTTAGATCTTCTATTTCATCCTCCTTTGTGGTCAGCTTGAGTTCGAGTTCTTCTATCCATTTAGCCTGTTGGATGATTAGTTTTTCCATCAAATGGTATTGCTTGTGATGCGGCAAGGGCACCTCTTTAACAGGGTTGCTTTTTTCTTGGTAAACCAAAAAATCTTCTAGCTTTTTCTCTAGCACAACCGCGATCTGGGCTAACCGGTCTAGGGTAACCTTTACATCGCCGGTTTCTATTTTTTGATAGGCACTTTGGGTAATGCCCAATTTGCTGGCTACATAAGCTTGGGAATAGCGTTTCTCGTCTCTATACCTTCGCATAATTCCACTCTTTATGGCTGTCATTTGATTCGGGTTTCATTTGGTTATAGAAATTGACAATCTGCGAGCCAACAAAGGGGGGGTGAATTCATTCCTGATACGCATAAAATGATGCGATTATTTTTTGGCTTTGGGAGCGGATACCTCTAAATTGAGTATATCTATCAGTATGGGAATAGATAGGCTTAAACAAACCCGGCGCAAAGAGGTTTGGCTAATTAAACAACTACTTGAAAAATGAAAAAAATGAATTTGCTCAGCAAAGCTGAAATGAAAAAAATTGTGGGCGGTAGTGGTACACACTTGTTCTGTACAACGCCAGGCGGATCAGAAGATTGGTCAAGGCCACATTGCAATCCGAGCACGGCCGATGCGGCTTGTAGAGCCATTTATCCTGCATATGCTCCTGAAACTGTAAGCGGAAGTTGTGGTATCGTAATTCCAATTTAAATAAAGAATATTCTTGGGCATGAGCTGATTCTTAAGATCGCTTTTAAAGTAATAAAGGGAGCAGCTTTGCTCCCTTTATATTTTCCAAGACGCTTTATAACGTCAAGCGAAATTAATTATCCCCTTTATCAATTGCCCGGTTGATGGCATCTTGAATGCGCGGACGGATGTTCATTTTCAGTAGGTTATCTGAAACCTGTGGATTTACGCGGTTAGACAGGAAAATGTATACCAATCCCCTCGAAGGATCTACCCAAACGCCTATTCCGGTATAGCCGGTGTGGCCAAAAGTTTGCGAAGAAGCCAGTTCTGAAGGATATTTTTTACTCAAATCAGGATCCCATCGATCGAAGCCCAGACCACGACGGCTAACATTAGACTGTTTGCTGGTGAAGGTTTCTACGGTTTGAGGCTTAAAGTATTGTTCGCCTCCATAAGTTCCCTTATTGAGCAGCAACTGGTAAAAGATGGCCAGGTCGTTGGCATTGGCAAACAAGCCGGCATGTCCGGAAACACCTCCAGCCAGAGCCGCGCCCTGGTCGTGTACATAGCCTTCTAAAAGTGTCTTCCTAAAAGCCTTATCGTCTTCGGTAGGTACAATCTGGTCTTTGCCAAAACGGTTTCTAGGTAAGAAGCCTGCTGTATGCATGCCCAAAGGCGTATAAAAATTGTCTAGTGCATATTTGTCAAGAGGCTCTTCGGTAATCTGTTCTACAATATCCTTCATCACATACATGCTGATGTCGCTGTATACATAAGAGCCACGGGTTTTGATAGGCGAGTTGAGCATTTTTGGCCACATGAAATCGCTGAAAAAGCCTTTTTTGATATAGTAGCTGTCGGCCACCTTGGTAGGATAGGCGGCCGAAGAGTCGCGGCTGTAATCGCCTTCCTTTACAAAATTTTGAAAAGGTATGTAGGGAATAAATCCGGCCTGGTGCAGCATCACCTCGCGCACATTGATTTTTTCCATCGGCGTATTGCGTGCCCTGGGTATGTAGTAGCCAATGTTGGTGTCGTGCTTTAATTTGTTTTCTTCTACCAAACGCATAACGCTTGGCGTAGTCGCAGTGGTTTTGGTTACCGAAGCCAAATCGAAAATGTCGGTCACCCGATCGGGCATCTCATTGGCATAGGTGTGAAAAC